>NZ_CCBH010000166.1:0-18475 GCF_001368935.1 Novosphingobium sp. KN65.2 | reverse complement strand
ACTCGTCGGATTGGTGCCGACGCTGGATTGCAGCCCTGCGGTAAAATTGGCCGGGATCGTGAACGCCACGCCAGCGACATGCAGGGCGAGGACTTCGGCGTCCGATGGCGTAGTCGTGAAGAAGAACGACCAGATATAATCGGTTACCGCGCGGAACTTCGCAAACGTAAGCGAAGTAGACCCGAGCGTGGGCGTGCTGGTGTTCGTGTTGAACCACAGCGATCCGCCGTTGGTTGATCCAGCGATCACGTAGATGCCGGCGCCGGTCACGTCGCTTGATGCGGCCATGTCCGTCGCGCGGGTCGGCGCGCCGGATGCGGCGACGACATAGATGCCGTTCTCGCTCGCCGTCGACTGGTCCTTGAGCAGGATCCGATCACCGGTCGCGAGCGTCACGCCGTCGACCGTCTGCCCGTTGGCAAAGGCAGTCGCCAGGGTGCCATTCGCGGTCGTCGCAACCCTGACAGGAGGCTTCCAGCTATTGACCGAGAAGCCCAGCGCATTGATCGCGGCGATCACCGCGTTCATCTCGGTCGGGAAATCGGCCTGCCAGTCGACGAAAGCCTCTGCGCTGGCGGTGAAGCCTGCCGGGGTCTGTGAGCGGAGTGGGGCTGCGGGGGCCGAAGTGAGGGTCGGAATCGTCATGCCAATACTCCCGCGATAAGTCCGCCACCCGTCCAGAACGTCAGATCGCGCCAGGAACCGAGCGCATGGGCGAAGTGCGGCAAGGTGATCTTCCCTTCTTCGGTGATCTCTCGCACGAATCCGCAGGCGAACCCGGCCCATGCGAACGATGCGGGGGCAGGCCAGAGCGCGGCCGGCAGGAGTGCGACGAGGGCGGCAAGGACGTGCGCGGACTGGTCGATGAGTTCCTTGCGCATCAGTAGCCAAAGCCCCAGAGGAGAGGAGCAGCCGCATCGGTCCAGTCGCCGCCGCCGTACCGCTGCAGGTAGACGGTGGCCGAAGACGCTCCCGGCGTGCCAACGATCTGATAGGCGTGGTCGGCGCTGTTCCCGGCCGAGGCGATCTTTGTGCCGACATCGGCGAACAGGCACGCCGTCCCGAATGTCACCGGCCATGTGATCGTCTGTGATCCCTCGGTCGTCGTCGAACTGCCCCCGGTCGCCATCTGGAAATAATATGTGACGCCGCCAATCGGGATGCCGATCGCATAGCCATTTGCATTGCTCGTGAAGGTAAGGCCGGATTGTGCGCCGAGCGTCGTGATGGCGGCGGCGGCGGAAGTGTCATCGAGCACGGTAGCCATGAATGCCGAAATGCCATGCACGCCGCTCGTGCTGCTTGAGTGAGACGACACCGCGGACGAGGCAGTTCCGGCTGCATCGAAAGCGCTGGTATTTGAAGTCGCTGCGCTACCCAATCCAAGCGTCGTGCGCGCTGCCGCCGCGTCGGCATCATCGATCAGCGAGCGGCCGAACGAGGTCAGTGTCGCCAATGCCGCAGCCGAGCCGGTGCTGAAATAGGGCAGCTTGTCCGCAGCCGGCGTCAGTCCACTGTCGGCGATCGTCTTGAGCGCCGTGTCGGCGTATGCTGGTGCTACCGCGATCAGCGCTGCCGTGGCTTCGAGCTGCGCCGTCAGCGCCTGCATTTCCGAGACGAACGTCCCGAACCATGCCACGAAGGCGTCGGCGCGCTCGATGAACATGTCGGGATCGTCGCTGCGCGAGGGCGCCGTTGGCGGCGACGTGAGATCCTGCAACGGCATCAGGTCAACCCTTCCATTTCCATGTTGAGATAGGCTTCGTTCGGCCCCTGGAATTGGATCGTCCAATCCTTGTAGAAGCCGAAGATCCACGTAGATGCGTATTGCTCGACGCCGACGAACACGACTGGCGTGGCGCGGTAAGTCGAGAGGAACGAGGCGATTGCATCGACCTTCACTTCGTCTATGGCAATCTTGTAGGTTGCCCGCTTCGCAAACCCGCGCTCGATGATCGTAAAGTCGCCGTACTCATTGGTTTCCTTCTTCGAGTAATCGGTGATGCCGATGCTTGATGGCGAGATCACCGTGCCGATCTCGCGGCTCTGACCGATGATCAGCGAGCCGACCTTTGCCGTCTCGCCCGGCTCTGAGACAATCACCCGGAATGTGGGATCGGCATTGAGCGGAAGGTCGTAAACCGTGATGTCTCCCTTGCGCACAACCGGTTCGAAGAAGTATTCGTACCAGTTGTTGACGCCGCTGTCGGACACGAGATTGAACGTCTCGTTGTAGATCTCGCCGTCATCATCGGTGGTCATGATGATCTGCACGGTCGCGGCGGTCATGTTGAGGACAGAGACGCTATCGGCGCGGCCGTCGACCGTCATCGATACATCGATGCTCTCGCCGTTGGCGGTCTGCGACGAGTTCGATTGGTCGAACATGTTGTAGCGGTTGGTAGGCCCGAGATCGAGCCACTTGGCCGCGTTCGACAGGCTGTTCCCCGACTCTGCATCGACAAGCGCCTGATATGCGTGGTTCGTCGTGGTCGAGATCACGATATCGTCGAGATCGTAGGTCGTGCCGGCGTTGTACTCGGCATACGTCTCGCAGAGATAGAGCCACCAGTCTGTGTCCGTAACATCGTTGCCGGTGTTCGATCCCTGGACGCTCTCATAGACCTTATACGTGAAGCCATCGGCCTGCAGCACGCTCGCCCGGTCGCCGTCCGCATAGGTTGTGCCGCCCGCATAGGCAGAGGGCGGCACATCAGGGACGTTGGAGCTATCGAGCGTCAGGTCGAGGCTGTCGATCGTCGCGGGGCGAATTATCCTCACGCTGCGGCCTCCGTATAGATCGGCGTATCTTCGTCATTACGGATCTGCAGGCCCTCGCCATCCCAGCGGCGGAACATGCGCTCCGTCCATTCCTGATGATCTGTCACGGCCTGACGATAGGTCGCGATCTCATCCTTGATGCCGGTCAGGATGTCAGCATTCGCGTAAATCGCATCGATCTGCATTTGCGCATATTCGACCTGGCTATCCGCAGCGAAGATACCTGCATCGGTCGCGGCGAGGACTTCGCCAAGCGCGCGGCGATATTCAAGGTCTGAGGCCGCGTTCGATCTTGCCGCTTCGAGGTACGCATTGGCGTCGTTCTGCAGTGCAGCAAGCGCGGTCGCGTCCCCGCCCTTGGCAAGCGCAGCCGTGTCGCGGAACTGCTGCGTGATAAACGCAAAACCGTTCGTAGCGCTGCCGCCGAGAAGCTCCTGCTTGAAGGCGCGGAGATCATCGGCGAGCGGGCCGAACTGGTTGACAATCGCGTTTAGGTCGGTGAGCTGATAGACAAGCGCCTGCATCGGCTGCAGCGCCGCCTTCGTGGATGCCAGTTCGTTGAGGCGCGACAGGGCGAGTGCGTCCTCCGAGCGACCGAGCAGGTTCAACAATTCAACCTCAAGGCTGTTCTGGTCGGTCAGCTTGTCGAGCGACTGCTGCATCTGTTCGTCGATTGCGTCCTGCCGCTTGATCGCGAGTAGCTCTTCGAGCTTCGCGTATTCCTCCGCACTGGCGCCCGCCTCGTCGAAGATGTCGCGGAGTTGGTCGAATTCACGGGTCAGGTTGTCCAGCGCGTAGCCAAGCGGGTCCTGAATGCTCTGCAACTCGGAAAACACGCCTTCGAACTTGAGCGCCTTCTCGAGGTTCTTCTGCAGGTCGTCCGAGGCTTTCAGGAGGTTCGCTGTCGATGCCCGAACGCCCTGGATCGCGCCGCGATCGATTGCCTGTTGAATGGCATAGGCAATCGCGGCCTCTGCATCATCGTTAAAGTCGACAGCGCCCTTTTTCTTCTTGAGCGAGGTGCCGCCCGTGTTGACGCGATAATCGCCATGACGCACGCCCACCGTGATGTTACCGAAGTCACCGACCGAACCGCCGAATGCGTCCGCTATGTCCTGCAGTGAACCGAAAACACTGCCACCGAATGCGAGCGCGGCACGTTCGGACGAATTACTGTTGCCGGCCGCTTCCGAGACGCCAGCAGATGAGACTTGCACGCGGCCCCAAGGTGTTTTGTTGAACAGGCCGCCGACCAACGAGCCGAGAATACCGCCTGCAATAGCACCGAGTGGGCCAAGGGCCTTGCCGAGCGTCCCGCCGACAACATCACCAAGCGCCTTCCCGGCTTCCTTGCCCAGAACGCCGCCGATGGCCGATCCGAGCTTTTCGGTGGTCGACTGCTTGCCGAAGATCGCTTGTCCTGCGGCCAAGCCAGTACCGGCCCCCTGCAGCACCGAAGTGAAAGTCTTGGCGAAATCGCCGTCCGACTTGAATATCTTGCTGATCTCGTCGCCGATGGTGATGGCTACTTTGCGCCCGTCCTTTTCGGCAAACTGGCCCGTGCCGATGTTGAGCAATTGCCCGATAGGGCCGCCTACAGCCGAGGTATTGCCGGTGAAGATGCCGAGTAGCGCGCCGATGCCTTGACCGAGGCCGCCGAGGTTGCTGAACAGGCTGATCATGTCGCGCAACTCGTCGTTGCTTGCGCGTAGAGCATCGGTAAGTTCGTCGGCCTTGCGCGCCGCCTCGTCGGCGCCGTACTTAGCCCAATTTTCTAGCGTGTCCTGAAAATCCTTCCAGTCCGTCGCCTGGTTCTCCGCCAACTGCTTCGCGACATCACTGAGAAGCCCGCTCTGCCACTTGGCGAGGAAGTCCTCGACTGCCTGATCGCCAGCTGCCTTGCCGAACTTCGAACCCGCTGCCTTGCCAGCCTTTTCCGCGTCTGCCTCGATACGCGCCCGTGCGCGAGCCTGCGCGAAGGGGCTGATTGCGCCAGCTAGATCACCGATAAAATCGCGCTGCATCGTGTCGGCCACGGCTTTCGCTACCGTGCTGCCGAGCTTTACCCCTGCGCCCGCATAAGAGTTCGCTACCCTGGCAATCTCCGGCGTGCCGATCTTTGGCAGGCTGATCCCGACCTTTTCAAGGATCGTGTTCGCTTCCGTGATGAAGGCATTGACCGCCGAGACGCTCCTGCGAATCAAGGCATTGATGGCATCGATCGCTCCATTGACGGTGGTCAGGAAAATGTCGGCAACACCCGCGGGGATCTGGTCCCAGCTATCGAGAATGATGCGTGGGACAAGCGAGGTGATGCCGATGATGCGATTGACCGCCCACTTCGTCCACGAGACAACATCATCCCAAACGTTCTTGGTCGAAATGCCGAAATACTCGAACGCGCGGGCCAGTTGCCCTTCGACATAGGATTTCGCGGCATCATAGGCGCCGAGAACCGTGTCCTGCCATGTCACGGTGACTTTGGAGTTCTTGTTGATCTCGGCGGTCACGAGGCCGATGGTCGCGGCAAGGGCGCCCGCTGCAGCGATGATCGGCGCGAAGGGCGCGGCAAGGGCAAGGAGTTCCACGACAAGGCCCTTAACGCCGATCCCGGCCTGCCCCATCACACCCGCGATCTGCGATCCCTGCTGCAGGAATACGGTCAAGGGCTTCTGCCCGCCCTGCAGGCCGATAGCGATGTCCTGAAATTGAAAGGCAAGGTTCTGGACGTGATGCGATGCAAGGCGCGACGACGACCCGGCGCCATTCACCCCCCGGATGAACCCGCCCAGATTGTCATTCGCGGCCCGGGTCTTGCGGCCAACCTCGTCGGTCATGTCGCCAACGGACTTTTTGACCTTGCGCATGTCCTCCTGCAGCTTGGCCACATTCGCCATGATCTCGATTTCAAGCTGTCCAGCCTTCATCGCTTAATCCTCCTGCTGGACTTGCTTTGCGCGATAACCATGGACCGGAAGGCGTTGCCGACCTTGCGTGACACAGCTTCGCGGTTGTTGCTTTCGTTCGTGGCATAGGGAGGTGGGCAGTCGATCGCCTTGGCATCGTGCAGCATCGCCACGAAATCGGACGACAGGCGCCGCAGTGTCCGTGCTTCCCATGGTTCCAGATCGACACCGGACAGTCCCTGCCAGGCTTCCATGTCCCGCCAGCCGATAGCCGCCGCCGACATGCCACCCGGAGAAGTCGGCCCGATCTCGAACAACCACTCGGTGAGGTAGGGCAGCGGATTGTGCGGAAGTTCGGGGATCGCCCCGTCCGCCTTCATCCGCTGCAACCGGGTGTCCTGCTTTTCCTTACGCGCGACCGACTTCTTGCCGATTGGATCGGGCGCAGTGTTGAGCCAAGCGATTTGCTTGACGTAGAGGCTCAGTTCTTCACCGAGCCGCGCGTAAAAGCCGACCAGTCATGGACCTCGGAATAAACGTGGTCGCGAATGTAGCCGAGCGCGTCATCTTCATAGAGCGCGCGAACCTGGTCGCCACCAGCGTCAACCGGGTACTCGAAATTGTTTAGCCGAATCGTCACGCGGCACAGGAAGTCGATCTGTTCTGCCTTGGCGCCGTCGAGCGCGGCTTCGACCTTGCCGCCGTTCTTGCGCATCCGTTCGGCGCGCTTGCGGTTGATTTCCGCATTAGCCTGTTCCCACTGCTTGCTCGCGGGCGAATAGACCGTGACTGAAAGGGCCTCGCCATCGTCGTTGAAAAGCGGCGAACCGTCGCCGTCCTTGAGTTCGATTTCGCCGGTTGCAGCGGCACGCTTCTGGGTAATGTCAAACATGGTTCACCTTTCACGGAAGGGTGCCCGCCCGGTCTCCGTGACGACCGAGCGGACATGAAAAGGCCTGCAAGAGCGAGGCCGTTAAGATCACGGTCTGTCAGGTTCAGGTGGCGAGGGATTCCACGATGCCAACGCCAGCAGACGAGGTGGTAAGTTCGAGCGTAATCGACGCGGTGGTGATCTGGTCGACCGACCCAACGCCCACCTTGAACATCATCGTTTGCGCCTGGAAGTAGTAGATGTCGCCATTCTGCGTCACGACCTTGAACGAATAGTCGTTGTCTGAAAGTGCAGCCGCCTTGGCGAGGATCTGCCCTGCATCGTCGGTGTCGAGGCCGAGCGACATCTGCATGGTGCCCTCGTTATACGAGCCCTTCTTCTTGACCGTCCCCCGGCTGCCTACCGGGTTGTGCGTCACAAGCGCATATTCGCGACCGAACTCACCGAGATCGGTCACTTCGCCGATAGCCGTAAAGCTGAGAGCTTCATAGCCGGCGACATCGAACGTTGCGGGATTGCTGGCGGAAATCGAGATCGTGGTTCCCGCCGAGGTGCGAACGGACATTTCTGTTCTCCAATAAAAAAGCCGCCACACTGGCGGCTGTCACGAAAGCCCGTTCACGGTCGGGCGGGATATTCCCACGATGGGAATGGGTCAGCGCGTCTCAGTGTAAGAGACGCGGAAGTCTTGCGTGCGCAGGTAAATCGAGGCTGTCTCATCCATGAAGTCAGGGCCTTCCCCGTCCGTATGAACAACGACATTCGAGATACCGGAAACGGTCGGAAACTTGTCGGCAGAGGCCTTCTTCACCGCGTCCATGACGGCGAGCAGGCTGGGGTAATTTGCGGCAAGCACCGTGGCTTGGATACGGTCAGTCACATGGCGGGTTGCGCCGGGGCTGGGGATGTTGCGATCTACGCCAGAAACAGTCGTGATGGATACGGACGGCAGCGCAGTGCCTTGTGGCAGGACGCCGCCTTGAATGCGTGTGGCAGGGACAAGCGCGGTAAGCGCGGCATCGGCGATCAAGAGTTGCCTGATCGCGACGACGCCGTTCATTCTTCACCCTCTACGGCCAGCGATGGGGCTGAGAAGTTGGCCTTGTCCTTGAGATATTCGCGAATGCGGTTGCCGAATGCGTTGATGGCGTCCTGTGCTTTCACGTCGAGTGCGGGACGCAAGAACGGGTGCGCCGGAAAGCCGGGATGCATGACGGCGCCGCCGATGAATGAATCCCGGATCTTGAGGGTGTCGCCCTCATCGCGCTGTCCGCGGACGCCGGTCATGTACTCATAGCCGCCGACCCGGATAAGGCCGGTCTTTGTCTTCCCGAGAACGCCGCTTTTCTTCGCGCGCTTGTTGAGCGCGCGCGTTGACAGATTGCTGTCGCCGGCCGTGATAAGGTGAGGCGCTACCCCATACTCGATGAACGTGCCGAGATAGGCGTGCGGCCCTTTCAGGCGCACCTTGATCGAGATCGTCCCGTCCTTATTGTCGATCGGGCTGCTCGACTTCACCGCCTTGCGCAGTTTGCCCGACTTCACGGGGACATTCGAGCGCGCTTGTTCACGGATAGGTGCCGCCGCGGCGCGCAGGCCAGCGCGTAGGGCGTTCTTCTGCATGTTCTTCGGGAAAGCCTCAAGGAACGCGAGAAGCTCGGGTCCGCCCTTTAGCGTCGTTTGGTTCACGGCGCATCCCCCTCGGTCGTCATTTCCTCGCAGAGCATTTCCAGACCATCTCGACGCCCGAGTTCGGCTGGACCGGCCACGATCTGCAATGCACGCCCCTCGAACGTGATCCGCATGTCGCTGGTGATGTCGCTGCGGTATAGCGTGCGCACCCGGCACGGGCGGCGCTGGATGCTCACACTGTCGGCGATGCGCTCTGCACGGCTTGGCAGCATGTCCTGCACCTCGGCCCATTCGGTCGGGTTGCTCGCGAGATCGGCCCACGAATAGGTATAGGCGCCCGTCGCGCTGTCTTGCGAGCCGGTACGCGACTGGAACGTGATCAAGGTGTCGCGACGACCGGCAGCGGGTTTCATTCGCTGGCCTTCGCGCGCTCTGCTTCGCTACCCTGCATCAATGCAGCATAAGTTTGTGATCCGACCTTGCGCTTGACTGCCGGCTTCTTCGGCATGGAGCGCACGGCCAGCCCTGCCTTCACGAACTTCTCTTCCAGTCCAGCCGGTGGAAGGTCGCCCTTCTTGATGCGCTCGTTGTAGTCGACCAACATCCTATACATGCCTATCTCCGGTAATTCTCTCTGATCCATGGACCTACAGGGTCAGCCAGTGGGACGTGCCATGGCTTCGGATAGCCCGGAAAGAACATTACCCGGTGATCCGGCTCGGCGAGGCGGTTGCCCCACCACACGACGCCGTGTTCAGGGCCAAACGTCTTTTCGCCCCGCCCGAGAATGTGGCTGATCCATGCCTGATCCGACCCGACATAGCGCTGTCCGGCCGCTTCGGCGCCCTCCTGTGTGAACTTGGTGTAAACCTGTGATCTGGCGCCTGCTGCCAGCATGATCATCGACCCGTTATAAGGCCGGTCCTTTCCCGTCCCTCGGTACATCACGAAATCATCACCGCTGCTCAGGAGCGGATCGAGGCTGCCGCCGATCACGACATCCAGATCCATACTCACGAACCGTTCGCCGAATATCCCCGCCGCATCGGGTCGGAACATCGCCAGCCGCCGCAGGCATTGCGGCTGCGCCGGTCCCCACGACGAGATGCGGACAGCCTCGAAGTCGCGGGGCGGCGCGATGATTTCCACAGCCGGGTCAATACCCTTCGGCATATCGGTAACGCAGGCAACCCGGTGCGGAACCGAAACATTGCGCCGCACCATCGCGGCCCAGATGTTGACATGCTCTGCGGTGTAGTTCTCCCGCCCGCCCGACTGTGACCATAGCCATGTCAAAATCGTTATCACGGAACGATAGGCTCCAGTTTCTCGATAAGGTCGATGTCGAGCATTTCGCCGAACACGGCTTCATCCTTCGATCGATAGCAACCGGCGCGCGGCCAGAATGTCAGTTCCCCGAACCATGCCTGTCCCTGTGACCAGTAGAGATCTACGCGGACATATCGCCATGGCTGCGCAAGCCTCGTCGCAAGGTGTGACATGGCGCGCCATGCAGTTTCGCCTGGATGCGATACAGCAGCCGGCGCGTGAACCATCTTCTCATCCATGTGTAGGTCGGTTGCCCGACCGAGCGGTGTCAGGATCGCCTCTTTCGTTCCGCAGCCCCGATCCCAGATAACCTGCACCCACTCGATGCGGCCATGTACGCAATGGAACTTGTAGTCCGTAGCGTGATCAAGCGCTTTTTCGGTGATAAGACGGGGCGGCACGAACCTATAAGCCCACTCACCCTTGCCTACACCATAAGGGCTGGACAGGCGCGGAAACAGTGCATCAAGAGCGGCTTTCGCCTCATGCTCGCTGCGAACCCTGCGAGCCGAACCGCTGTCGTGCGTGCATTTCACGAATCCTGGTACGAGATCGGGGGCGATGCCGACTTTCGCCGGTATCAAGTGCCGTTCGGGCACCATTTCGCGAACAGCCCACTTGTCGCAGGCCTTGATCTGCTCCCTTCGCTGGTCGTGCAGTTTCAGCCACTGAATCTTGTCGTTATAGCCGCGCGGGTTTTCGAGATCTGGCAGGCGACCCAAATGTCGCTTGCAAAGGCCTTCGATCTCACGGCGAAGGTTCATGCAATCCAGCCAATGCGTTCAAGATCTATCAGATGTTGCGCCGCACTTGGAATGTCGCCCATCGTCCGGTCTTCATACCATGCGGCAACGGTCAGAAGCGCGGCCTGCTTGATTTTAGTCGGCACAGTCCCGCCTGCGGCTACGGTGATCGTCACAGCATCCGAACGGCCATAGGTTTCCGGCGCGTTCACACCGTCCTTGAGTTCCAGCCACAAGCCATCATCACGCACGATGACGCGGTAATAATTCGCGACCGTCATTGCCTGCGTGGCATCGTCCGCGTCCTGATAGGAAATCGACGAAACCGCCGTCGCTCCAGGAACCGGGATCAGGAATCGCGACGGAAAAGCTGGAATGATGTAGAGCCACGACTGCGAACCGAACGCACGGCCTGCCATGGCGAGCGGACCATCAATCGCTTCGGTTGCGGCAGCGATGTAAGTGCCGAGCAGCGTGTCTTCGCTACTTGCCGTGATGCGCGTCTGCGCCTTTACCTCATCCGTGGTGACAAGGGCTGAGGGCGCGGAACTGACGCGCAGGATGCCGGTCATTTGCGGCGGCGGCGCTTGGCGGTTTCGTGGATGGGTTCAACAACCGCCGTCTCGGTCATTTCTTCGCGGATGTATTCCGCATAGCCACGCGAAACGAGGCGGCCAGCTTCGGAAAGGTCGCACGAATACTCATCGCCGGGAGCGAAAGAGCCGTTCGCACCGGAAAGGCCGGTCAGAAGCCTGACTTTCATGGGCCTGTCTCCTAAAATGGAAGGGGTGAGCCGAAGCCCACCCCAACCGATTACGAAGCCGCCAGCGGCAGCGACTTGACGGCAGCGGTATCGAGCAGTTCACCGTCAAAGCGGATGTAACCGGCGATACCGAAGCCAGGCCAGAAGTCCTTGTCCTGAATGGCTCCGATCAGTATACCGCCGACCTTGCGGACGACATACTTGCCGAAGTCACCGAACAGGAGAACCTTCGAGCCGGCGCCCGATCCGACATTCGCCATCGCCTGATTGATGCTGTACGGGCGACCGTTGATGACGTTCGGAACGCCCTGCTGCACGTTGCCCATCTGCCACAGATAGTTGCCGTCACCGTCCTTGAGCTTGCGGATGGCAAGCAGGGTGGTGTCGTGCATCATGTAGCGGACCTTCGGGCCGGTGCGATAAGCCGGGTCGACGGAATGCTCGAAGTTGAGAATCTCGTCGTAGGTGATCGCACTGGTCGAAGCGGCTGCGGTGGCAGCGGCGGCCGCCGTGACGATGCCGTTCGGAGCCGTCGAACCGTTGCCGGTCGTCAGGTTCAGGTTCGCGATGCGACCGAGACGTTCACCCAGCAGATCGGCAAGCACAGATTCCATGTTGAAGATGGAATCGTCTGCCAGCTCCTTCGAGACGCGCAGCCATTCGGTGTCGAAAGCATAAGCCCCGAGGGTCTTCTGTCCGAAGGTAGCGTCCTTGCCGCCGTCATCGGTGAGGGTCACGGCCTCGCCACCGGATGCGCCTGCCGTAACCGCCGTGTCGTTGACGGTCGGGAAGGTCAGCGGGTTGCCCGAAGAAGTGACCATCTCGCGGGTCACGCCGGGATCGTACATCGGCCCCCAAGCCAGCATCGACTTGACCAGTTCCGGCATTACCTCAGTCGGGATCGTGTACCCGCCTGCGGTGTTGCTGGTGGTCTGTGCGCGTTCTTCCGGCTTGTGGAAGCCGCCAGCGAGGACCGAGCGGGCCTCTGCCGACATTTCGGACTTGTCGCCACCAGCGGCAAGCCACTGCGCAAACGCGGTGCGATAGTCGACCTTGTCGCCATCGTCCGAGCCGCGCTGTTCGCCATTCGCGCCGGGGCGGCGCTGTTCGCGAGCGCGTTCCTCGGCCTCGCGGGATTCGCCTTCAATCTTAGCGAGACGTTCCTCGCGCGCGATGTTGGCTTCAACCTTGTCGAACTCAGCCATGATCGCGTCATGACGCTGGTCGAGTTCAGCCGCGCGGCTTTCGTCGGTGTTGCTCTTGATTTCGTCGAGAGCTTCGCGGGCCTGAGTGACGAGGCGACCGCGCTGCTCCTGAAGGGCAGTGAGAGACATATTCCATTCCTTCTAGGCGAAGAAAAACCCGCCGGAATGGCGGGCTTACATGTGGTGCAGGAAGGAAGCTCCTGCGGGCCTCGGCGCGGTGCCGGAAACTTGACTAGCTGATGCGGCGGAAACGTTGTTCCTGATCAGCCTCACGCGCTAAGGTGCGCGCGGAAAATCCTTGCCGATTGGCATCAGCGGCGAGCTTGCGTTGCGCCTCTGCCTTATCCTTCGCGTCATCCCGCGAGCGCAGGGCGATTTCAGTGTCAGTGTATTGCGGGAAGGCGACCGCGCTGACCTCGATCAATTCGAGTTTATTGATTGTCCGAGCATCCATTCCGTCAATGATGGACCAATCGTCGCCATTAAGGGGAACGCGGAAGCCAAAGCTCATCCCAGAAATGTCGCCGCGCTCAAGCTGCACCGCGAGGTCGCGCCCGTCAGTCGTGTCAGGCAGGTCAATCTCGACAAACAGGCCTTTCTCGTCCTCGCTCAACCGAAGCGTACCGACGCTGGAGCGCCCAATCACACGGCCGGTGTCATGATCGATCAAGGCGCGGACATCAGCGCTCCTGAGCGTATCAGTGAAAGCTCCCGGCGCGATTACCTCGGTGAACCATCCGCCAATCGTCGTGCGAGAATTGAAGATCGCCGCATAGCCGCGGGCAGTCTTTACGCCGTTCTCGGCGCGCAACTCCGGTGCGATCGTAAGCGCGCGGGTTTCATGCTGCATTCGTCGTTCCCCCGTCAGGGTTGGTCTGTCCGATTGGCACAGTCGCGCCCTGCATGAAGAGCTGGTCACTCCCGTCAGCAAAGGGCAAGTTTTCGGCTTCACGGACTTCCGAGGGCTTGATGATTCCAGTCTGGACGCCGCGCGCCCAGCCCTCCATTCGCGTCTTGAATTCGCCGCGCAGCAGGCCGTCCATGTTCAATTCAACGTACTGCGAGCGCGAGAACTGCCCGAACAGCTTGAGGTTCAACTCCTGCTCGAACTGCTCGACATGCGATTTCAGCGTGTGCTTGACGAAGTGAAGATCTTGCTGCTCGCTGTTCGAGTATGTCCCGTGCGAGAGGTCTTGCAGGAACGTGGGCGGGATATTGTAGAGCCGAGCGATCTGCTCAGTGCAGTACTTCTGCGTCTCGACCATTTGCGTCTTTTCCGGTTCCGTGCCGATCGGTTTGATGTCAAGGCCAGCCGGGAGGGTCAGCGCCTGTCGGTTCTCCTTCGCAGCATTCTTGACCGCTTTCGCAAGGTCGTCAGAGGCGCGCTGGAGCGCAGCGCCAGATTGAAACTGCCCGGTCACCGCGAACGGAGGGACACCGCCATTCGCGAGGAACTTCGAGCCGTATTCATTGACCGAAATCGCCAAGCCGATTGCGTCCTTGCCCATCGCAACCGGGCCGCGGTGGCTGTACCCGTCCGATTTCAGCATGAACGGCAGATCTATGATCTCTGCCGCGTCATAGATGATCGTACGGCCGCCTTCGCTGTAGTGGTAGGTGTTGACGAAGCGGTCGCGCTTGACAACCACCCTGGCAGGATCAAGCGGCCAGATTGCCATGATCGAGCCATTTTCAGCCCGCTCTATGTACGAAAGCCCGCGCCCGTGCGTCAATTTGTCCGAGAACAGTTTCTTTCGCCAATCGAACGACGAAATATAGGCGTTAGGGGCATCATGAAGGAGTGTAGCCAGCCTGCCTGACACCTTATCGCGACCGTTCTTGCCGCGGCGATAGGTGTGCAGCGGCAGGCCGGCCAGTGAACCAGATAGGACATTGACCGCGGCCGATACAGCAGGAACCTTGAGCGCCGTCTCGATGTTGACGACCGCGCCGGATGCGCTCTGCCCGAACCCGTATAGAGTGACAGAAGGATTACCGGTGAGATTCTGCCAGAAGTCGTCAGCCGACTGGCTCACACGCCTCTCGAAGGGATTCCACCAGGCCATCAGATATCCGCCAAACTGAATGAGGGGTCGTTGTCCCATGGGGTAGGGGCGAGAACTTCCTGCGACATCGCCTCAACCCCTTCCGCCATCGCCAGCGCGACCATACCATCGATACGGCCAGTTGCCTTGGATTTGTCCAGTTTCCTATTCCCAGCCGGATCAGGAATCGCGACGGCATTTGCTGCACACATGGCCAGCACCGGATGCCCGCCATGACGAACGATGCCGTTCAACAGGTCGGCTTCCAGTGCATCCAGTGCTGGCGACATACTCACGTAACCCTGCCCGAAAGGTTCGAGCGGCAACTCCACACCTTGGCGCTCAAGCGCACCCTTCATCCGGTCCATGCGCCAGCGGTCAAAACCGATTTTGGCGATACTCAAACCCGATGTAATCTGCCCGATGTCGCGGGCCACGAAGTCGTAATCGATAACTTTGCCTGGCGTTGTGCGGATGAGTCCTTCCCGGACCCATACATCATAAGGCGCACGGTCCCGCCGCGTCGCATCAGCTACCATTTCAAGCGGCATCCAGAAGAATGGCGCCACATGCACCAGGCCATTCATGCGGCATGTCAGGACGAATGCGGTCAAGTCAGTCGTTGCCGACAGGTCAAGTCCGCCATAGACCGTCCCGTCAAGTGATTCCGGCGCCCCGTTGCCCTGCTTCCAGACCAGCGGCGACACAAACGCCGCCACCATGTTCACGCGTTGGTTAAGATAAAGATTGCGAAAGCTCGACTCGAAAGCCGGCATCCGCTTCGCTTTCTCCGCGGCTTGCTCCAGTTCCGGTCGTGACCGAAAGGAGCCAATCGCCGGATTTGCCTTTTCCCATTGCTTCGGATCGCCTAGATCAGCGTCCTCATCCGCCGCGTAAACTGCGCACACTGTGTGTGGATCGTCACTGCGCTGCGCGTCGTCAATCCAGATCGACAGCATGTCAGCATCGGTGGGGGCTTGTGTCGAGATGACCAGTTGCAGGCCATCGTCATAAGCGCCCTGCGCCGTTTCAAGCGCCTCGACGAATGCGT
Organism: Novosphingobium sp. KN65.2; assembly: GCF_001368935.1. Classification (NCBI taxonomy): domain Bacteria; kingdom Pseudomonadati; phylum Pseudomonadota; class Alphaproteobacteria; order Sphingomonadales; family Sphingomonadaceae; genus Novosphingobium; species Novosphingobium sp. KN65.2. The sequence goes on along the minus strand of NZ_CCBH010000166.1, from coordinate 3,128 downwards.
CTTTCGCTCCCTTTACCTGTCCCAACTCATCGAACACCACAACCGCAGGAGACAGGCCGTGCGCTGTCTTTCCCTCCGCCGCAAGCGCCCTATACTCGACATTCTTCGCCAGGCCGATCAACCGTTTCCCTGACGGCACTATGCGAACCAGCTTCGCCAGCGTCGGATTAAGGTTCACCATCTTTGACGCAAGGTTGAACACGAGCGCAGCCTGATCGCGCGACTGCGCGCCCGAAACAATCTGACTGTTCTTGCGCGCCTCGGGTCCAGCGATGTGCGCCAGAACAAGCGCGGCAATCAAGCCGGACTTACCGTTCTTCCTCGCGATCGAAAGTATCGCCCGCCGAGTGCCGTTCGGGTTGTCGTAGACCCTCCGAATAAAGTCCTTCTGAAAGTCATCGAGACGCATCGGGCGTCCCACAAGTTTACCTTCTGGCACACGGCAATACGTGTGCACAAAATCAATGATACGCTCGGCGCGCGTGCGTTTACTCGGGCGCTGCAAGGAGGTCATCTTCAACCTCGGTCTGTGTTGCCCGCCCCATGTCGCGCTGTCTGGCTGCGTCGCGGTTGTCCCCACTTCGCGCGCGGGCGTGCAGCGCCAGTGAGCGCCGTAGCGACAGGATATCTCCAGTCAGACTCTTGACCGCCCGCGCCCGTGGGTTTTCCACGGACGTTCCGTTCTCACGCACCGCGATGAAACCCTCTGCGCGAAGTGTGCGCTGCTCCTGCTCAAGGTTCGCCATGGTGCGCGCAAGCATTGCCGCCAGTTCAAGCTGATGCTCCGTCCAGTCAGCCCGCGCGAATTCCGAAACCACGTTATGCCAGTATGGCCAATCCATATCGTCGAGCGGAACATGACTTGGAGGCATCACCTCGCGGCCAGATCCAGCCATGATACGCACCGCTTCGGCGGCGCTGTCTGTGCGTGCCTTGCGAGCCATCGGTGCCTCGTAATTCTGGGGTTAGCGATAATTCGAAGGTTCGGTGGCGGTCCTGCGCCAGAATGGCTCCGTGTTCATGATACCCCCTCCGAACCTGAACGGTTCAGGTTGAGGTCGTCAATGCTGAACAGGCCAGCCATCCAATCCGATTTCGACCCTTGGTTTGCCGCCCGCGTCGGTGGCCGTCTTCGCATCGTGGCAGGACTTGCAGAGGGCCTGCAGGTTCGCGGGATCGTCGGTGCCGCCCTTGGCCTTCGGGATGATGTGATCGACTTGGTTGGCCGCAGTCACAATGTCTTTGTCAAGGCAGACCTGGCACAAGTGATTATCTCGGTTGAGGATATGACGGCGCAGCTTGTCCCATGCATTGCCGTAACCGCGAGCGTGTCGGGAAGTTCTGGACCATGCCACCTGCGATCCCCCAAAACGACGAAACGCCCGCAAGCATCTCTGCTCCGGGCGCAATTCTGAGGATCATTTACGTGCAAAATGCCGAAATAGCCGGAAATGTCAAGCGGCATCGGTCCACCGCTCCACACGAATCCCCATATCCTTTCGGGCAGGCGCAACCACGTCGAGTGCTTTCAGTGCTGCCTTGAGCACCATCTGGTCTGCGGGATCTTTTCCGCCATGCAGCAAGCGGTCGAGCCAGGGCGGCCCGTGATCGGTATGCGCGCGGGCAATGAGCTGGTCGAGCCATGGACGCAGACCTTCGCCATCGAGGGTGTCCATCACGGCGAACAACCAATCGCGATCCCGCCTCGCATCCTCGAATGCCTCTATTTCGGTTTCTGAGCCCCGTGGAGTGCGGTCGAGAGGGCTCCGGTATGTCTCCCCTTGGCAAACCCGGTTATACACTCTGGCGAAGCGCTTTCCGCCGATATAACGATCATTGGCTATCGGGTCTTCCCCGAGCAGCCCGGCAGCATAGGCCCGACCGAGCGCGGTGTTGTAGTGGGTCTGGTATTTCTCGCGCATCGACTGCACCCATTCGCTGCCCTTGTCGAAAGCCGGCATCGCATAGCTGTCGCGCTTGAGCCTGCCGCCCTTGGTCCTGCCGCCTGCCTTGGCCGGTCGTCCCTTGCGTCCCATCGTCAGCCCCCCATGGTTGCGGTTGAATGGATTTCGTGCGCCGCCACAGCCAGCGCCTCGTCTTCGGTGGTGATGCCGGGGACCCTCTGCATGCAGCGGATGATCGCGTGCTGGGTGACGTGGATCATGAGTTCTCAATCCCCACGACGCCGCAGACGAGAGCGCAGATCACCGCCGCGACCGTTACCGCGAAATATCCCGCCTGAGCAGTAATCCCGGCGAGAAGGACGAAGCCCAAGAAAGCGATCAGGCATGGGGCGGGGTCCATGAGCCTCATCATTCACCTCCCACCGCATCGCGAACGATGACCTGCAGCTTGCGCCCGTCCGGCATTTCGAGATCCATCGTGTTCGAAATCTCGATGCCACTCGTTCCGCCAACCCACTTGCGCTGCTCGTAGACGGACAGCAGGCGGGCATGGATCACTTCGCCGAATTTCTCGGTGAGCGATTTCTGGCGGAAGCGCTTGTGCCATTCGATGCCAGCCAGTGTGCCGGCGAAGAAGACGACCAGTGCCGATGCGAAGTCACTCACAGCTCACCTCCCCACAAAAATCCAACCGGGTTCGGCGCCCTCCAGATCGTGTCCCCGTTCGCGTCGACCAGCCCGGTGTCCGTCGCCTCGTGATCGCACACGGTCGGCACGTTGATCATCGGTTCGACGTAGACCTCATCGCTCACCCATGCTCTCGGCCTGGTGGGGGTGGTGAAGTAACGGGGGTGGGTCATTGGGCGAGGCTCCAAGCCTGTCCACCGTCCACCGTCCGCGCGTATTCCTTCTTTAGGCCCCTCTTTTTCTCTTTCTTTTCTCTTTTATGGAATAGAAAGTAGACAGTAGACAAAGGCCTTATCGCGACGAAAAAACAATGACTTAGGTTGTCCACCATCTTGTCCACCATCTTTTCGCAACTTGGTGGACAGATGGTAGTCAGTGGACACTGAAAGGCCTGTCCACCAACTTTCAGAACCATGGTGGACACATTTTCGACATGGTTGGTGGACGTCATCACCTCGCCTCCCGCTCGAAAATACGCATCGATTTCCGGCTCTCGTCCTTGCCGTACTTGCTCGTGTACCCGAGCCGGCGCAGGCA
>NZ_CCBH010000165.1:0-49592 GCF_001368935.1 Novosphingobium sp. KN65.2 | reverse complement strand
TCCTAAAGCGGGACGCTAAATTGGATTATGGGCGCGCAAGCGGCGTCCCGTCCTCCATGGCGGAAATCCCGCGCCAAAAGCAGTTCAAGTCTCGCGATCGGGGCGAGGTCGCCTAAAGAGGCCCCTCCGATACCGAGCCATCTAATCAGACAAAATATCGCGAATTTAAGAGGGTTGGGCGCGTTCAACAACGCGCCTTGTTTCGTGACGGATCGTCGCAAGACGGCCCGGCTCGCCGAAAAGACAAAAGGGACGCCGGCACCTCGAAGTCGGGGCAAATCAACTGACGGATCGATTGGAAAGGAATGTTCCCATGGCAGAAGTTCTTGGCACAGACGGCGGCGACAATATCGCCGGCACTGCGGATTCCGATGTCATCTTCGCCGGTGGCGCGCGCGATGTCGTGAAAGCCGGAGCGAGCGACGACGAAATTCATGGCGGTGCCAATGCAGACCGCCTCTACGGCGACGAAGGCAACGACTACATCGAAGGCGATTCTTCGAACGACAAGCTCTTCGGCGGCGCGGGCGACGACACCCTCGACGGCGGCGCCCAGAACGACCGCATCTACGGCGGCGACGGGAACGACATCATCATCGGTGGCGACGGTAACGACGTACTGTACGGTGACAATGCCGGTGACGGAAACGACAACGAAATGGGTCTCGACACGTTCGTTTTCGACAGTGACGACGGAACCGACAAGGTATTCGATTTCGAAGTGGGATACGACAATGTCGAACTCACGGACGGTGGCACCTACAGCCTGTCCTATGCCGGCAGCAACACGATCCTCACTTACGGCAGCACAACCATCACTTTCTATGATGAGCTTCTGACCGGCAGCGACATTTCCGGGGCGACCCTGGTCGTCTGAGGGGCGCGCCCGCCTGGCGGGCAACGTGAAGCCGGATCGGGAAACCCTACGCCCGATCCGGCGCTCGCACGTATCGCGAGAAAAACTCCGCGCGCCGTGCCTTCAGAGTAAAGCGATGGCGACAGCCACCCAGAAACATGCCGAAAAGGTCAAGGCGATGGCAAGGCCGAGCGCGGGCTTGCGCCCTTCGGATTGCGTATCGGTATCGGCCGGGGCCGCCGCGACAAGCCAGGGCGACGCTTCATTGCTCTCTCGCGCCGTTCCCGATGCAACCTTGGAGGTGGCGCCGGCGCCCCCCCGATGCATCGGCTTGCGAAGTGTTGAAGCGGCCATTTTCCAGCTCCCGCGTTGTAGCCGCGGCAATCCCCCTGTGCGCGACCTTGCAACCTTCTAACGTCAAGACGTTAATTTTCAGATAGTTCGTTAGGCGGGATTCCCTTCCAACCGCACTTACAGACATGGTTAAGTCGTGCCTTCCGGATTGCGTGACCCGGTTAACTGCAGTTGACTGAAACCTGACGCCCATCCCGGTAAGGCCCCGCAGATTTCATCCGGTTCCGGCAGAGCGCGCCGATGAAAGCCACGGGTCCGCACCGGAATGGAGCGAATAGCAGTCGATAGCGTCATTCCCGAAGCGTCTGGAATATCGGGGCATGGCTGGCCGGGTTAGGGTACCGACTTGCTCCACAACTGCACCGGGATTGCGCAATTGCCCCAGGATAGCGCCCTTCTCCTTACCGAGCCCCTGCCGGATCATGCCATTGACCGCGCGGGCGCCTTCCACGCGGGATCGCATGGATTGGCGCTGGGGTCACTCGCGCCCAACCTCTTCGTCATCGGCGCCTCCAAATCGGGCTCAAGTGCACTCCACGCCTACCTCAAACCGCATCCGGATATCTGCATGAGCAGTGAGAAGGAGCCATGTTTCTTCGTCGATCCGGGCGAACTGGAAAAGGCTTGGCCGATCATGGCCCGCAAGCCCTGCTCCCACGATCCAGCTGCCTATCTCGATCTCTGGAAGGGCGGCGAGGCAGCGCGCTACCGCGGCGAAGGCAGCGTCTATTATTCGCAGGCTCCGCATCGCAGCGGAGTTGCAGGCCGCATTGCCGCGGCCTGTCCCGACGCGCGCATCATCTACACGGTTCGTGAGCCGGTAACGCGGGCGATCGGTCATTACTGGCAGCGTTACAAGGAATTTCAGGAGCTCCGCCCCGTTGCCCAAGCCATGCGTGAAGATCCCCTCTATCGCGACACTTCGGATTATGCGCTGCAACTTCGCGAATATCTCGAATACTTCGATCGCGAGCAGATCCACGTGGTCGTTGCAGAGGAATTGCGCTCGAACCGGCGGGAAGTTTTGTCCGGCGTGCTGGACTGGCTCGGCCTTGCGCCATTCGACTATCACGAAGCGCAACTCAGCGACCGCCATCGCTCGCCGCCCACCAGTCGCCGACAGCGCTTCACCGCAGTCGGCAAGCTTCGCGATTCCGCCCTGTGGGCAGCCCTGCGCACACGCCTGCCACGCGGCTGGATCGACTGGCTGCGGGAGACATCGACCGTCACTTTCGACAAGGCGGAAGTCGACGAGACTGAGGCCCGGCAATATCTCTCGGAATATCTGACACCGCGCCGCGCCGCGTTCGAAACACTGATCGGGCGGAAGCTGGACTTGTGGGACGCACAACACCCCCAGATTAAGGCCCTGATTGATCCCCACGTGGCGCCGACGCACCGGTGATCAATCTGCTGCCCATCGCCGCATTCTGGAGCCTTGCTTTCTGGGGACTCGTCAGCCGTAAGCCGGTGTTGATATACCTGTTCTTCGCCACATTGCCCTTTGGCGCTTTCGCCGCGGTCCCGACGTTCCTGACCGGAGGGCTGACTTTCATACCCACGCCGCTCGTCACCCTGCTCATCATCCTGCGCACATTCTGCAAGCCGCAGGGCCCGGCTGCGATGCTGACCCTCGCCTTGATGCCGCACAAGCTGAAGCTGCTGTTCCTGTTCTGGCTTGTCGCCGCCGTCACGACGTTCTTCATGCCGCGCCTGTTCGAGAACGCCGTCATGATCGTGCCGATCCGCGGCATATTGAGCGATACCGCTCCCTTGCGACCGACCCTGCAGAACCTCTCCCAATTCGCCTATCTCACGATTGCTGTCTTTTCCGTGTTCGCCTTTGCAGTGGTCCTGCAATCGGCGGTCATGCGCCAGCATGCGCTCAAGGCCCTGTGTCTGGGAGGAGCGATGACTGCGGCAACCGGTCTGGTCGATCATGCCAGTCGCTACCTGCCTCTCGATCCCTTGCTCGCGCCCTTTCGCACCGCGACGTATGCGCTCGTCACCGATGTGGAAGTTCTGGGCGCGCGGCGTGTCGTCGGTCTCATGCCGGAAGCCTCGGCTTATGGCGGAATTAGCCTGGCGCTTATGGCAACCCTCTACTTCTACCGTCGCGCGATTTTCGATGACGCACTCCGCACGGTCTGGGTCCCGGTCATTCTTTCCCTGCTCGCGCTGTGCGCATGGCTTTCGACTTCATCGGGTACTTATGTAGGGGTTGCCCTGCTGGGCGGGGTCGCCGGGTTGGAATGGCTGCTTCGTGCCAATACAGATGGCCAGAGGTTCGCGATCTATCGTCGGGGCTTGGGCGGCGAACTCTGCGTCCTCCTCTCACTGATCGTGGGCGTGTCGCTGCTCCTGATCATCCGGCCCGAAATCCTCAATCCGGTATTCGAGCTGGTGGATCGCATGGTCCTGCAGAAAACCGCTTCGAACTCGTTCGCCGAACGCGGCATGTGGCGCGCGGTGGCCTGGGACAGTATTCTGGCCACACACGGTTTCGGAGTGGGCATCGGCAGCACCCGGGCTTCAAGCAGTTTCGTGGCCATTCTCAGCGGCGCGGGACTGATCGGCGGCGCGCTCTATTACGGCTTCGTTCTGCAATCGCTTCTGCGGCCGACCGCGGGTGCCTCGATCGAAAGCCAATTGCTCATTTCGGGCTTCCGCTTCTCTTTCGTTCCCAGTTTTGTCGTGACCTTGATGGTCGGCGATGCCGACTTCGGCGGGATGACGGCTTTTGGGTTCGGTTTGGTCACCGCGCTTTCGATCACCGATGCCAGGCGCCGGGAAAATCTGCACGGATCGCCTCTTCCCCACTCACTTCATGCCTATGGGTAGCTTCGTACCGAAATCGATCAGTCGACATCGTTTGGATCAAGCGCACTGATTAGTGCCTGCTTCAGTCAGAACCTGACGATATTGACTGACGACTGCGTCCGCCCAGGTTTCCTCGGAATTGCAGAGGGATCTGAAACCCGCCTGCCCGGCGCGCGATATCGCTTCGACAACACGATCGTTGCGATGCAGGGCTGTCAGCGCGCCGGCGAAGGCATCCAGATCCGCCGTATCGATGGCCAGGCCAAAGCCCGCCTGCGCGATTTCCTGTGCAACAAGGGCGCGGTCGCTGACGATGACAGGAACGCCTGAGGCGACGGCTTCCAGTGCGACGAGCCCGAATGGTTCGGACCAGCGACTAGGCATCACCGCGACGCGGGCCGATGACAAGGCGCGCGCAACGCCGGCCCGGTCCTGCCTGCCCACGAAGATCGCGGCCGGATTGCACTTGCGCACCACTTCGACTTCGCTGCCATCGCCCACGAAAGTGATCGGCAGGCCTGCCTTTTTCGCCGCTCTTGCAGCAAGGTCTGCACCTTTCTCCGCTGAAATCCTGCCAATGAAGACGATGCCGCGGTTGGCTTCGGCCGGAATGCGATCTGTCGAAAGGGGTGAAACGGGATTGCGGACTGCGCGAAGCCTGTCGGCCCTCCACCCGCTTAGCCGGAACTGCGCTTCCTGTCCCGGGTGGATCATCAGCAGGCGTGCTGCATTGGTCCCGCCATGTTGCAGGCCGCGCCGCAAGACTTCCCTGCCCACGCGCCAGAGCTTCTGCGCATGGGAAGCCTTGTCGCAACGGCTTTGCAGGCATGCCGTGCCCAGCGGCGTCAATGTGCAGTCCCGCTCACGAGGGTAATCGAAGAAAGCCCCGTTGGGACACCCATTGAAGTAATCATGGCCGTGCAGGATCAACCGATCCGAAACGTGCCGCAGGGCCGCAAATATCGCCGGGGTCAGGATCTTGGACCAGCCGTGGAGATGGTAGACTGTGCCCGGCGTATCGTTACGCGCGATCCAGTCACGGGTCTGCGCGTAGGCACGACGGTTGTACAAACCGCAGGTCAGCGCGCTCAGCTTCGAGCGTTCGAGCAAGGCCTTGCCGTGGAGTGGCAGAAACTCAACATCGCTGCGATCGAAGCGCACGCCGCTATCGCCTGCGATGAATGTCGTCGCTATGCCACGTCGGCGCAGTTCGCCGATCAAGACCTGTACCAGGTAGGAGGCACCGCCCAGAGCCTCACTGAAATCGTGCAGAACGACCACCCTTTCAGGCAAGGCTGCGACCTTGGAAGGTTTCACGAAGTTCCGATCAGAAATAGCGCTGGCCGACCCGAACCGTGTCACCGGGCAAAACGGCGGCGCCACTCGTCAAACGGTAGGCTGTTTCCTCGGTTTCGCGACCATGACGAATGTACACAACATGCTCGTTCGCACGATACGTGAACCCACCGGCTTTCGCGACAAGCCCATGGACAGACATCCCTTCTGCGTAAGGATATTCGCCCGGTTTCTCCACTTCGCCAAGGATGTAGATCGGCCGATATCCCACAACATCGATGGCGATGCGTGCATCCCGAACATATTCGCGGCTGAGCAGGGTTTGCAGGTCCTGTCGCAATCGCGCGAGCGTCTTGCCTGCGGCTTGCACATCGCCGGCCAGCGGCAAGGTAATGAAGCCCGCATCATCGATCGCGTATTCTCCGCTCAAGGCGTCTTCCCGGAAAACATCGAGACGCAGCCTGTCACCGGGAGAAAGCTGATATGCGAGACTATCGACATTGGGCAACGAACGCGTCGCGACCGTCGTACAGCCCGCGATCAGCATGAAAAGTGCGACTATCATCAAGCGAATTGCCATGATTTCCCATCCCTTGTGAAAGCCCAGTCAAAGCACCGATCGGGTCGTGACGGCCCACGCGCCGGAAATGGTCGAGCGCATCGAGGATGCCACGGGCGAAGGCATCCGGGCCAAACCGAGCCGCATTGCGGACGGCCTCTTCGGGCTGAAACTGCGGTTGCCATTTCTCGAAGCGACGGATCGCATTGACGAGGTCCATGGGCGTTTGACGGTCGAAAAAGATCCCCGTCCGCCCCTCGACGATGGAATCCGTTACACCGCCCCGACCGAAAGCTATGACCGGGCGGCCGCTGGCATTGGCCTCAACCGGAACGATGCCGAAGTCTTCCTCCGGCGTGAATACAAGCGCGCGGCACGTGGCATAGGCGTGCTGTAATTCGGGAAAGGAAAGCCGCTTGCGGACCTCCACGCTCGGCCCTGCGCTTGCGACAATCCTGTGGAACATTTCGCCATCGCCGACCATGAGTGCGGGCACACCCAGCCGATTGAATGCCTCGAGCGCCACGTCCGCGCGTTTGTAGGGGGTCATCTGGCTCACCCAAAGATACCGGTCGCTCACTTGAGTGGATGGCGCGAAAGCATCCACGGCAACCGGCGGATGCACCACGCGTGCCTCGCGCCCCCAGACCTTGGCGATGCGCCTTGCGATGAAGCCGGAATTCGCGATGAAACCATCGACCCTGCTTGCCGAAGTGACATCCCACTGACGAAGGCGGTGGAAGGCAAGGGGCATGATCCGGCGGCTGAGCCAGCCCGCGCTTTCCCGGTAGTCCTGGTAATGATCCCAGAGATAGCGCATCGGCGAATGACAGTAGCAGAGGTGCAGGGTATCGGGCCCGGTGATCACGCCCTTCGCAGGCCCGGACTCGCTGCTGATGACAAGATCGTAACCGCGCAGGTCCAGTTCCTCGAGAGCGAGGGGCATGAGCGGCAGGTACTTCTGATAGTGCCGCCGTGCGCCCGGCAGGCGGCCTATGAAGCTCTGCCTGACTTGGGCCTTGCGGATCCGGGCAGAAACCTTCTGCGGGTCGTAGACATGGGTGAACAGGTCCGCATCGGGAAAGAGGTCCAGCAGATGCTCGATCACGCGCTCCCCGCCGCGCATTCCGACAAGCCAATAATGCACAATGGCCACGCGAAGCGGTCGCGTAAGCGCCCCTTCCCTCATCATCGGTAGTATCCCTTATAATGCGCGTAGAAGCTGGCGACATCCTCTCCACCGAAGCGCACCTGCTTCTTCATGTCGACCTGGTTCAACACCACGCCGCATTGCTTGAGGGTGCGCCCGGGCAATTGCCGGATCGCCGCCTTGACGATCCGATCGACGGTCATGCGCCATCGCACGACCAGCAGCACGCTATCGGCCTGGGCGACGATCGCACGCGTTTCCGCAATCGGCAGGATCGGGGGACAATCCAGGATCACCACGTCGAACTCTTCCCGCAGGCGGGCAACCACCCTGTCGAGCCTGCCCCGCTCCGTCAGACGTTCGCCCTGCGGGAAAGCGCGGGTGATCGGAACGATCCGCAAGGGAGAACAAGCATCCTCGTATTGGGCGATATCCAGGCTTTCGTCATGAAGCGCTTCATACAGGCCGGGCTCTCCCTCAGGCGCGCAGAAGCGCTTGCTGAGCTGCGAGCGGATGACGTCGCAATCGATCACCACCACTCTTTCGTTGGCCATCGCCAGGGCCCGGCCGATGCAGGCGGCTAGCGTCGATTTTCCCTCGCCGGGAATGGCAGAGGTGATCGCCAGGACCTTGCCCGATCCCGATACCGAATGGCGCACCGAAACGATGATGTTGCGTAGCGCTTCGGAGAAAGGACCTTCCGGGTATTCGCGCAGGGTATCCATCGGCGTATTCGCGTGGGGTTCGATCGAACGGATGGCCGGAACGAAGCCCCAACCCGGCAGTCCGATGCGCGTCTCCACATCGCCCAGGGTGGTCAGCCCGCCGTAAGAAAGTTCCGAAAGTATCGCCAACATCGCGCCAGAAAGCACACCTACCACGAGCGCCAGCGCCAGATTCAGTAACAGGTTGGGCGAAACCGGAAGGACCGGAACATTGGCCGCGGATATCAGTCGCGCAGAGGGCTGCTCCGACCCGCTTCCTGCCACCACCGCATTGTAACGGCGCAGGTAGGATTCGTAGAGCGTCTTGGACGCGTCCGCCTTCTTTTCCAGATCGGCCAGTTCAACCAGCGCGCTGTTGCCCGTCTGTAATTGCGATTGCGTGCCGCCTCGGCTGCGGCGCAACGAGGCCAGCCGCTGCGCCGAGGCCATGGCCTTGGTTTCCAGCCCGCGCAGGGTCCGCGAGACTTCCCCGGAAATCTGCCGGTCGAGATCGGCGATCTGCTGTCGCACGGTCACAAGGTCGGGATTGTTGTCAAAATAGCGCTGCGAAAGATCGCGTTCGCGGATCACCAGTTGCGCGCGTTGCGACCGCAAGGTCGCGACCACAGGAGACCCTGCACCGAACCCCACACCTTCAGGGCCGCCACTGCGCAACTGAGCCCGCGCGCTGGCGAGCGCTTCGGCATCCTGTGCCGCTTCCGCCTCTGCGTTGACGATCTGCTGGTTATAGGTCGACAGTTCCTGCTCGGTCAGGCCCGTGGCCTGCGAACTGAGCAGTTGATGGCGGTTGCGATACGCCTGCACGTCGGCAAAATCATGGTTTGCCTGCACGCGCAGGGCATCGACCTTCGATTTCAGCACACGTGCGGCCGTGGCGTTGGTCTGCGCCCGTTCACGGGCATCGTCAGTCGTGAAAAGGCGCGCATAGCCATTGGCGATCGCGGCTGCGCGTGACGCTTCGGCATCTTCGAAGGCAATGCGCAGGTTGAACGAATTGCCCACCCTGGTCACATCGAGACGCTTGCTCAGGTAATTGACCGCGCGTTGGCGAAACTGCACTTCGTCCCCAGTGGCCCTGTCCGACTGCCTGATGGCGCCGAAGCCGACGGACGCCAGGATGTTGTCGAGCGCGGTGCGGGGCATCTCCACGTCGCGGCGGAACAGCCGGTCATGTAGAAGTCCCGTTGCGTCGAGCACCTGCCCGGCCATCTCCCGCGATCGGATGAGTTGGATCTGCGTCTCGACTTCTTCGGCCCGGGTCGGTGCATCGCGGGTCTGCGCATCTTCGTTCGGCACGACGTCTGTCGACCCGGTGATCATCACCACATCGGCCCAGCTGCGGAAAATGCGCGGCAAAGCGGAAGTCCAGACCACCGCCAGCCCAAGGCACAGGATCAGCGTCATGACCATGACCGGCTGCCGGCGCCGCAGCAACGAGAGCAGATAACGCACGGAAATCTGCTCATCCCTGCTACGAAAGTGCCCGGCACCGCCCGGCATGAGTGACGGCAGTCCCGTTTCCGGTTCATAGATGGCGGGGAGATTCAAGCAGCAGGCTCCTGGCAGCAAGAATTTGGGACACCGGGCGCGTCGTCAGAATTGGACTGGCTCTCTCCGAATACGAAAAAGACGCGTGCAACCCCGAACTGATACGTATACGAATAAGCCCTCATTACAGGGGCGGGAATATCCAGGTTCATCCGATCTCGTCCCTATCCCGCAATTATAGATCCATTCCGGAAGACACATCGCCAGGCATGAAAGACGCCATCAGCCTGAATTGGGTTCATTCACGCAGAGCACGTCTCAGTTGATCGCCCAAGGGGCGCAAGATGTAGTGCAACATCGTGCGCTCGCCCGTCTGGACGAAGACTTCGACAGGCATTCCCACGGCCAGACGCGTCTTGCCCAACTTGCGCAGCTCCGCTGCCGGAATCGCTATCGTCGCAGGATAGAATGCCGTATTCGTCGCGCGGTCGATTGTCCTGTCAGCGGCGAGTTGAACGACCTTGCCTTCAAGTTCGGGCGTCGTGCGCATGCTCAAGGCGGTAAAACGCAGGTGCGCCACCCGATCCTGCGCCACCTGGTCGATATCCGTGGGGCGAATGCGGGCCTTCACGACGAGGCGGTCCTGCTCCGGAACGATTTCCAGCAAAGTTTGACCTGCAGGTACAACACTGCCCAACGTCCGCACAGCCAGCTTGTCGACAATCCCGGTCTGCGGGGCGCGAATGACCGAGCGATCGTTCTGATCGCTTGCCGCTACCTGCTCCTTGCGCACTTGGGCGATGGCACTGCCCACCTGTGCCAGTTCGAGCGCCGCCTGACTGCGGGCCACGCTCTCGATCGAGGCCATCTGCGCGCGCAGTTCGGCGATCCGCGCCCGCGCCTCGGCCATGCCCGATCGCGCTGCGGCATTATCCGCCTCCACACCAACCGCGGCGCGTTCAAGCGCATTGAGCCGGTCCAGCGTCGTCAGCCGTTCTGCGTAGAGTTGGCGTGTCTGCGACAGTTCCTCATGAACAAGGTCCGATTGCCGGGCATAAGCCGCGGCGCGGCTGCTTTGCGCCGCAACTTCCGCCTGGGCTTGCGCGATGCGCCGGGCCAATTGCAGCCGTTGATCGCCGCGCGCCGCCCGTTCGAGTTCGAACGACCTGCGCTCGTCTGCCAGAATGGTCGCCACTTGCGGCTTCTCTGACCGACTTCGTAATTCGTCAGGGAATGCAATATTCGCGGCATTGTTTCGCAGGGCCCGCAGCCTCGCTTCCTTTGCAAGCAACTGATCGAGATCGAGCCCGATGTACTGGGCTGCGGCACCGGCGACGCGTGCATCAAGGCGGATCAGCGCCTGCCCCTTGTGAACGTGATCGCCGTCCTCGACCAATATCGCCTTCGCGACGCCGCCGAAGGGATGCGAAATCTCCTTCACATGCGTTTCGACGCTCACTTCGCCGGGCGCGATGACTGCGCCAGCCATTGGCAGAAATGCGATAAGCACACCGAACCCCAGAACCAGAACAGCCACGGCGCCCAACCCAAGCCGCAGAAGGGCCGAGAGGCCGCGTTCCACCCCGGCGGAGAATTCACGCCCCGCCAGTGCTGCATGGATGGGGGGCGCCAGCATTGTGGCTTGGACCAAGGCGCTCACTCACTCACCTCCACTGGCCTGGCAGCAGATTCGACGGATTTCGAGGGATCGCCCGGGGGGGCCTCACTTCCGTTTTCACCGGGACGGGATCGCAAACTGCTGTCTGACCCCGCCGGCGATGCGATGCGCGCCTCGAATTCTTGCCTTGTTTCGAACCTTTCGATCCTGCCGTTGTTCATCGCCATGATGTGACTGGCATGGGCGATCACGCTGGGGCGATGGGCAATGACGACGACGATCGCCCCGCGCTGACGGGCCTGCCTGATCGCCAGACCCAAGGCCCGCTCACCATCGTGATCGAGATTGCTGTTGGGTTCGTCGAGTACCAGCAGGAAAGGATCTGCAAACAGCGCCCGCGCGAGTGCGATGCGCTGTTGCTGCCCGGCAGACAGACCGCTGCCATGCGCCCCGATGACGTGATCGTAGCCTCCTTCCAAACGCACGATTAGATCGTGGCAGTCCGCCGCATTTGCCGCGGCCAGTATCGCCTCGCGATCGGCTTCGGGCTGGAACCGGGCGATGTTCTGGCCGATCGTTCCCTCGAACAGTTCGATCGACTGCGGCACGTAGCCGAGAATCCGCGCGATCTCGTCCGGCGACCACTGGTCCAGAGTCGCGCCATCCAGCCGAATCGCACCGCGAAGGGGCTTCCAGACGCCGCAAAGCACGCGCGCAAGTGTCGTTTTCCCGGACCCGCTTCTGCCTACTACCGCCAGTGCATCGCCCGCGCTCAACCGGAAGCTCAGATCGAGGACCGCGACTTTCTGCGTCCCCGGAGGTCCGGCAGCGAGCCCCTGCACTACGAGATCGCGCCGGGGGCCTTCCAGTCCCATGGGCGCAACGCGAAACGGTACAGCTTCGAACAGGTTGCGCAGGCGATCCAGCGCCTGCCGGGCCGAAACCATCCCCTTCCAGTTGGCGATGACCTGTTCGACGGGAGCAAGCGCGCGGGCGGACAGGATCGACCCGGCAATAATGATCCCACCGGTCGCACGCCCGTCGATCACCAGAAACGCGCCCAGAGCCAGCGTCGCCGACTGGAGCAGCATGCGAAAGGCCTTGGTCGATCCCGACAGGGTGCTGGAGATCGCCGAGAACCGATCATTGGCGCGAAGGAATTCGGCCTCGACACTGTGCCATTCGCTTTGCCGCGCGCTTTTCATGCCGAGCGCCTTGAGCGTTTCGGCGTTGCGCAACGTGGATTCTGCCAGACCGACCCGCCTTGCTCCCGAACGCATGGTCGCCAGCGCCAGCGGTTCGGTCATCCGGTTGTTGACGAGCATCAGCGTCACCAGCACCGCCACACCGAACAGGGCGAGCAGACCGATGCTCCAGTGGAATATGGCGAGAATGAGCAGATAAACCGCGATCCACGGCAGGTCGACGCAGGCCAACGGCCCCGGCCCCGACAGACAGGCCCTGACGGTATCGGCGTCGCGCACGATTTGCGTTCCATTGGGCATCGCGCCGCGCGTCAGTTCATGGCGTGACAGGACATCGAGCACCCGGTCGCTAATCCCGCGCATGAACAGCGAGCCGACCTGCACCATCACCCGCCCCCGCACCACGTCGAGTAACGCCTGGAAGGCATAGGCAAGCGCCACCATCAGCAGCAGGCTGACGAGCGAGGGACCGCTGCGGCTGGGCAGGACATCGTCATAGACGAGCAACATGAAGAACGATCCGGACAGCAGCAGCACGTTGTAAACGCTGCTGATTGCCAGGACCGGCAAGAGCACGCGCCTGAGCGGCACAAGCGCCTGCTTCAGTTCCGTATTCAACCGGGGCGCGAGGATCATGCAGTCACTTCCATGGCGAGGGCCGCATTACATATCGCCGGGCATGGTTCTGGCGATCAGAAGTAGGTCCGTTCCCGAACCAAACCGGATGCAGTCGCGGTTCCCATCTGCCTCGTATCTCCTAGGATCAGTGCAGCAATCGCGCCTTTGCCGGAGGGAGGCGGCGGAGCGAGCAACCGGAATCCGGACAGCCCGCTCCGCACGGTTCCCCCGCGCCCGGTGCGATGCCTTTCAAACCATCCCATGAGGAACCATGCGTGAAGTGCAGGGCATTCTTGCATCTGTCGATTGGCCTGTTCGCGGCCCTGTCCGCCCTCAAGGCGAAGGCGGACACGCTGGAACAGGCCATTGCCAGGGCGCATGAAAACAATCCGCAACTGAAAGGAACCAAATTTCTGGCCCGGGCCGCCGATGCCGCAGTCATCAGGGCCAAGGGTGCCTATGGTCCCAGCCTCTCGGTTTCGGTCCGTCATGAATATACTTTCGATCGCACGACGCTGGACGATCTCGCTTTTGACGATCAGGGCTTGGGCACCACCGCCTCCCTTTCGCTTTCGCAACCGCTGTTCACATCGGGGCGCCTTGCCGCTGGCCTGGATTCAGCGCGCGCGAACCGGATGATCGCGCAGGAAAACCTACGCGCCGCCAGCCAGCAACTGACGCTCGATGTCGTGAATGCCTACGCCTCGCTGCAGCGGGACATCGCCCTCTATCGCGTCGCCCGGGACATCCACGCCCTGCTTGCGCAACAACGCGACGCCACAGCCGCCCGGTTCAGGCTGCGCGATTCGACAAGATCCGATCTCGATCAGACTACCAACCGGCTGGAGATCGCTGCCGGACGGGTGATCCGGGCCCGCGCTGCCGTGGAAACGAGCGCAGCGCGCTATCGCAATATCGTCGGCGCTTATCCCGACGATCTGGCCGCGCTTCCCGACATTCCGCCCGTTCCGCCGCTCTCTGACCTCTATGCACAGGCGGACGCGAGCAATCCACAGGTCCGGGCGGCCCGCTATACGGCGCTCAGATCACGGGCCGCGGTCGCCTCGGCCCGCGCGGCGATGGGCCCGCAATTCAGCGCCTTCGCTTCGGCCGAACGCGCGCCGTTAACCCCTTACCAGAACACCCGGCGGGTTGAACGGGTAGTGGCCGGTGTCAGTCTGGCGATGCCGCTTCATTCGGGCGGACAGCTAACCGCGGCCCTGCGGGAAGCGGAGCAGCGCAACCTTGCCGACAGCCAGTTCGCCGAACAGACCCGCCGCGACGTGCGCGAAACGCTGGCGACCGACTGGAACCTCTATCGCGCCGCAGCCGAGGCACTCCCGCGCTTCGACGCGGCCGTTCGCGCGGCAGAGAGCGCCGTCGCCGGGGTGAAGCGTCAGGAAACCGCCGGCATACGAACCCTGCGCGAAGTTCTGGAGGTAACCAACGACCTGCTCACTGCCCGCACGAGCGCGGCCGAGACGCGCGCCGAACTGTTCATCCGCAAGGTCGCGGTCCTGCGCGATGCCGGAATTCTCGGCCCGGAGATGTTCGATATCAGCTCAACGCATCTTGAAAATGACGTGGCGGACGAGAGCGCGCCGCAACCGTTCATCCCGGCTGGGCTGCCCTTGCGCCCGATCCTCGATCCGTTCGACCGCATCCTGAGCAACAGTCATGTTCCGCAAGTCCCCGTCCTGATCGAGAACGATGAAACCTTCCTCTGGGACGATGGGGCGGACGGATTGAAGAAACCCTCACCTTGAGCCGTGCGCGCGCTTAATTCACTTGGCACAGGTCGGCAACGAAACCCCTGTGATCCGAACCCAGATCGGGGCTGGTCCGGATGGCTTCGACCTTCCAGTCACGACCCACCAGCAAGTGATCGATTTGCCAGAACCCGGGATAACGGTGTCCTTCGTAAGTAAGCGGCCACGTGGGCCGATCGGTACGCGTCAGGCTCATGCCGTTGCGTGCGGCGTAATCGGCCAGGAGCCGCATTCTTGGCGAAAGGTTGAAATCACCGATGATCACCGACGATGCCGGTACGGTCAGCGCCTTGCCGAGTTGCTGCAGTTCATGAGCCTGTCGCCCCAACGGCAAGGGGCGTGACAGGTGGACCGCAAAGACCTGCAGATCCCCCGCGCGCCCGGCATGATCAGAAAGTCCTTTGAACGGGAGGTCCATTCTTGCGGCCGGCAACGACTTCCGGTTGAAAGGATCGCCGTGGGTCAGCGCCTCCATCGCGGCAGGTTCGATGCTGGAGAACAGCGCCGTCGAGCATCGGCCGTTGTCGAGACACGATTGCCAGTGGGGATAGCGCTTTTCGAGCATGCCGTGCAGCGGCAGGTACCTGGGCAATTCGGCCACACCGACGACCTGCGGCGATTCAGCGTCGAGCCAGGCGGCGATGCGATCCGGCTCCTTCGGCTTGTGGGTGTTCATCCAGGCGATCCGCAGACGCGCGCCGGAGGGCGAACAGGCCGGGGATCGGGTCAGGTCCGGCCAGAACAGGCCAAGCGCCGGCAGGCAGCAGAAAGCCAGTGCGCCACGCCCCGTCCACGATCGGGCCCACATGGCGAGGACCGCGACGAGAAGCAGACTGATCCCTCCGAGCGGTGCGGCAAGAAGGTTGATGAGGTCGAGCGCAGGATGCGCATTGCCGAAGCGCGCAAGGATCAGAAGCAGAAGAATCATCGCCAGCAGGCATTGCCCCAGGCAGTACCAGCAGGAACGTCTGGTGGAGCGCGACTGGCCATCCATGCACCGCTTCTCCTTGCTGAATCGACAGGACACTGGATTGCAGCCTCCCGCCGGAACTGCAACGCCCTCACCCGATTTCGCGTCGCCCCGAAGATGAAATTGGGTCCGATTTGGCGGAGTCAGATCCGCGCATCGCGTCCCGATGGCGCTAGCCTCGTCAAGTACGCAGCGCGCGGCTGCTTGCCTGCGGCAGGAGTCGCGGACCCAATCCAGCTCGGGAGCAACGGACCTTGCGAGAATCCTTCTTTCTGGCGCTTGCCAACCGCATGCCACGCGGCCGCTTTGGAATCCGGGCGCGCCGGGAATTGCTGAGGCTTGCCGGCATCGCAGTAAAAGGAAAGGTCATGGTTCTGGGTCCGGTGACGATCGTACCGGTCGGCGGCGGCCGGCGTATACGCATCGGCGAGCGGACCTTCATCAACAATGACGTGCGCTTCGCCAGCCACGGCGGCGTAACGATCGGGCGCCATGTGCAGATTGCCGCACGGGTCAATTTCGAAACCGCAACGCACCCGCTCACCGCCACGCCGGGCTGCGCAAGGCCAAGTGTTTACGCGCCGATCGTCGTCGAGGACCATGCCTGGATCGGCGCCGGGGCCATCGTGCTGCCCGGAGTGACGATAGGTCACGGGGCAGTCGTGGCTGCCGGAGCCGTGGTGCACCGCAACGTGGCGCCGATGACTGTCGTCGGGGGCGTGCCCGCACGCTTCCTACGCGACGTGCCCACAGCAAGCGCAATCCCGACCGAAACGGCGACAGATTGTACCACGCGCGACGAACGCTGGCGCGCCTGACCAGACCTGTCTGCGCAGGGCTCAGGCCCACGCTCGATCGTCCCCGGGCATGGATCGGATTCGGATCCGCCTGACGTTCCGGCCCTGACCTTACCGTCCTAGAACAGCTGAAAAACAAAACCCAAGTTGCGGAGACGTGAGCAATGACTGCATGTGACCAGATCCCGGCCCTTGAGCCATCGGTGGCCGTTATCGTCGCCAGCCTCGGCCGCCCTGACCTCGTCCATCAGTTCCAGGACCTGATGGCACGGCAGACAAGCAGCCCGGACATGCTTCTGTTCTCCGTCGTCAGCGTGGCAGACCTTCCATCCGGCCTTGAGGAAAGCACGCGCCTGCGTGTCGTCCGGGGCAGCAAGGGCCTGTGCGCCCAACGCAATCGCGCGCTGGACTGGCTGAACGCGCGCTTCGATATCGTCGTGTTCTATGACGACGATTTCGTCCCGTCGAAGTTCAGCATCGAACATATCCGCGCATTCTTCGCCGAGCACCCGCACGTCGCAGGAGCGACCGGCACCGTCCTGGCGGACGG
Source organism: Novosphingobium sp. KN65.2 (assembly GCF_001368935.1). NCBI lineage: Bacteria > Pseudomonadati > Pseudomonadota > Alphaproteobacteria > Sphingomonadales > Sphingomonadaceae > Novosphingobium > Novosphingobium sp. KN65.2. Next base: position 32,817 of record NZ_CCBH010000165.1, on the reverse strand, counting down.
CATCAACGGCGCAGGCATCTCTTACGACGAGGCGCTGCAGATCGTGCGCGGACATGAGGAACGCGGGTTCGCGCCCAACTGCATCGTCAGGGAATTGCGGGGACTTTACGGCTGCAACATGGCCTATCGCACCGCCGCCATCGGAGAACACCGTTTCGACGAACGGCTTCGGCTCTATGCCTGGCAGGAGGACATCGACTTTGCCGCCTCGGTAGGCAGGAATGGCCGGATCGTCCAGACGTTCGCCTTTGCGGGGGTCCATCGCGGCGTCAAGCTGGGCCGCACGCCCGGAATGAAGCTCGGCTATTCGCAGATCATCAACCCCTCCTACCTCGTGCGCAAGGGTACGATGTCACATCGCTTCGCCGCCCGGCTGATGCTGCGCAATCTCGCGGCCAATCATCTGAAGGCCTTTCGGCCGGAACCCTGGGTGGACCGCGCGGGACGGGTGAAGGGCAACTGGATCGGCCTTTTCGATCTGATTCGCGGCCGCCTGACTCCGGAACGGATCGAAACGCTGTGATTTCAGATAATTATATCCAATGTAACCTAACCAACGTCTTCCACCGACTTGCCCGTGCAGGATCGCGGCGGGGACTACGCACCTGTTGCGGCAGGAGCAAACAGCCGCGGGTTGACGGTTCCATAACCACACAAGTTCCTCTATAAGCGCACAAACAGGTGCGTTATGTACGCTCCTCAACAGTAAAAACGATGAACGAAGGTCCGCACATATCCAGTCCCATGCAGCGGGGACGACGCGAGCAGAGTCGCTTACGCGTCCGCCTGCCCTTGCGCCTGGAAACGAGGACGATGACCTGTCGGGCGATACTGATCGATCTGTCATCGAGCGGCGCGCGGCTGGCCCTTGAGGAACTGCCCCGGGTGGGTACGGACGCGCTGATCCTCTGGGACAAGTACGAGGCATTCGGCGAAGTGGTCTGGGCCGAAAGGATGCAGTGCGGCATTGCCTTCTTCGACCCGATCCCTGCAGACGTGGTGCTGAAAACCCGCGAACTCGATGATGCCGCCCACCTGCCGCAGGACAGGGAGCTGCTGCGACAGGTGGCACGGCAATGGGTCGAGGGGTCGACCCGTCTCTGACCGAAGAGGGAAATCCCCTTGCCTGAGGGGGTCAGACAGGCGCGGGAGCGGCCAGAGAAACTTCTGAAAAATAGCGAGCCATGGCATCGACGGCCGGCTCGGTCAGTTCGATGAAGGCACGGCGGCGATCGCTGTCGTCGCACACGCGGACGAACAGGCCCGCTTCGACCATCTGCCCGATCCAGCGCAGCGCCGTCGTCGGCGGCACGCCTGAAGCGATGCACAGCGAGGTTACCGAGACCCGCTTGCGTTCCAACCGGGCAGCCGTGAGATCGAGCAGCATGTCCCACGCCGGGTCCGCGAAGAGTTCCTCGTCAAGGAAACGCCCCCGCAATTGCCGCAAGCGAATGATCTGCCGCACCATCTGCGCGTCGGGCAGCGTCGGGCGTGCAACCTCCCGCCCGGCATAAGCGCCGCGCGCTTGCCCCTGCGATCCTGCGGGTTCGAACGAGAAGGCCGATGCCGCACTGGCCGGAGCGGGACTGGCGCCGGGCGCCAGCCGCTCGATACGCCCGGCGATCTGGCTGACCTGCTCGGTGAGCCGCAAGAGCATCAGTCGATCGTTCTCGGACAATTCGCGCAGGCGCCCCTGCGGGAATTCCGCAAGGACGCGGCCAAGCGCCAGAACCCGCTCGGCCCGGTTGGGATCGACAAGCAGAATGGGGGCTGACTGATCCATGCAGGCAAAGACCGCATCGAGCGCATCGACCGTGGTCGAGACGATCAGCCGACAGCCCCCCGAGGCCGCTCGCTGGTCCAGTTCGGACAAAGTCGCCATCGCCTTCCCATCGACTTGCGGACAATCGAGCAGAACCACGTCGCCCAGGGCGCGCAACGGCGCATCGACAATGTCCTGCAACGGCCCCGCGGCTGACACCGTCAGCCCTGCGGCAGCGGCATCTTCGCGCAGGCTCGCCCGCAAGTGACCGCGATTGGCAAAAATCGAAATCGAGACCGACTGCCCGGTGTCGCCATTACCGGCCGGGCCACTGCCGCCATCCGCCTTGCCGTAGGAAAAATCGCTCTGGGCAAAGTCCGTCGCTGCCATGTCGTCCCGCCCTCATGCTCCTTGACGAGAACATAGTTGGAACAAATTGGCCTCAAGTCAATGAGGACTGGCGTTAACTTACTGTCACCAGCCGGAAAGCTCCCGCGTGACCAGAGATTTCAGCATGGTCATGCCCAGGTCGGTATCGTTGAGGCAGGACAGCACGGCGTAGCGTTCTCCACCGGCCGCCTCGAAGACTTCACGTCCGCGAATCGCCAGTTCCTCCAGCGTTTCCACGCAGTCGGCCGAAAAGCCAGGCGCAGCGATCGCCAGTCGCCGCGTGCCTGCCTTGGCCTGTTCTTCAAGAACCGTCTCGGTCGCCGGTTCCAGCCACTTGGCGCGACCGAACCGCGACTGGAAGCTGGTCTCGATCCGCAGGTCCGGGTGGCTTTGGGCAAGACGCTCTGCCAGCAGGCGCGCGGTCTTGCGGCAGTGACAGTGATAGGGATCGCCCAGGTGCAAGGTACGTTCCGGCATCCCGTGGAACGACAGCAGCAGCGTTTCGGGCGTAAAGTCGAGCCCCTCGACCTGCGCGGCGATGTCCGCCTCCAGCGCGCCGATATAGGCTTCGTCGTCATAGTAGGGCGGCAGGGTACGCAAGGCAGGCTGCCAGCGCAGGTCGCGCAGCGCAGCGCCCAACTTGTCCATGACCGAAGCCGTCGTCGCGCCCGAGTATTGCGGGTAAAGCGGGGCCACGAGGATGCGGTCGCAACCGGCGTCCATCAGCGCCTTGAGCTTCGAGGGGATCGACGGATTGCCGTAGCGCATCGCCCAGTCCACCCGCACGCTATCGCCCAGCATGTCCTGCAGCTTGCGTGACTGTGCGGCGGTGATGGCGGCAAGCGGGGAGCCCTCGTCGGTCCAGACCTGTGCATAGGCGTGGGCGGATTTCGCAGGCCGGGTGCGCAGGATGATGCCATGGAGGATCGGCTTCCATGCGATCGCCGGGATTTCCACCACGCGCTTGTCCGAGAGGAATTCGGCAAGGTAGCGCCGGACCGCATCGGGAGTGGGCGCGTCTGGGGTGCCCAGATTGACGAGCAATACCGCGACGCCTCCACTCGACACCGTGGGGTGATCGGCAGGCTGGATCTCGGGGCTGGTCATTACAGTTCCTCGGCAAAGAGCGGAAGGCGCCGGAAGCGGTATCCGGTCGCGGAGTAAAGCGCATTGGCGACCGCCGGAGCAACGGCGGCGACACCCAGTTCACCCGGGTCGGCAGGCTCGGCATCGCTGGCGATGAAAGCCACGTCGATCTCCGGGCTGTCGGCCAGGCTCGGCAAGGCAAGGTCGCCCAGACCGTCGGTATCGGGGCGGCCATCGGTATAGCGCGTACTGCTGCCCAGCGTCAGGCCGAGGCCGAAGATCAGCCCGCCTTCGATCTGCTGGCGGGCAATGTCGAAATTGACGATCCGCCCGATGTCGGCCACCGCGCTCAGCTTCTCGACCCGCACGCCGTTCTCGTCGCGCCGGGCGCTGGCGACGACGGCGATGCGCCCTTCGCCGATCATGTGGCAGGCGATCCCCTGCCCACTGTTGTCCCCGCCGCCGCCCCACTCGGCCAGCGCGGCAACGCGCTGGAGGCATTCGGCAAGGCGCGGGTTCTGTCCGAGCATCGCCATGCGGAAGGACAGCGGCTCGCGCTCGGCCTTGTGAGCGAGCTCGTCGATGAACGATTCGGTGAAGAAGGCGGTATAGCCGTGCGCATTGCCGCGCATGCGCGCCGTGGGCAGATCTATGCGCGCGGGCACGTGATCGACCGCGACATTGGCGATGCGATAAGGCGGGATTGCGCCGTCGACCGCCATGGCATCGCTTTCACCGACGACAGCGCGGATCGCCTCCTGCGGCGTATCGCCATCGAACAGGCGCCTGCCGAATTCATGCGCCGTGGGCGGAGCGGCAATGCGCGCCCGCCAGCCGACCGGATTGCCCTCTGCATCGGTTCGCGCCGCCATCACGGCAACCGCGGGCGTGCGCGGCAGCCCTGCCGCCTGCTCCTGCCGGCGCGACCACGTCAGCTGCACCGGTTTTCCCACCTCGCGAGCGATCAGCGCGGCCTCCACCGCGTGATCGAGCTCAAGGCGCCGGTCGAAGCTGCCGCCGATCGGCATGGGATATAGCACGATGTCCGCCACGCTCATGCCCAGAGCCTGTGCAGCGGCCTTGCGCGTTGCCTCGGGCGCCTGCGTGCCGACCCATAGCTCCAGCCTGCCGCCCTCGATCCGAGCCGTTGCGCTGGCAGTCTCGATGGTGGCGTGAACTGCCGGAGCGATTTCATAGCGGATCTGCAGGGGCAGCCCGCCCTTCACCTGCTCCATGTCGCCATAAGCGAAGATGCGGTGGGCCTCGCCCTGCTGCATCGCCGCGTCGAGCGCGGTATCTGCCTGGCCGCTGTCGGCTGCGCCGGACACCCGGTACCGGGGCGCTGCGCGGGAAAGCGCGGTGTCGGCCGTCCACCAGTCGCGGGCGACGGCGGCGAGCCAGGGACCGTGCTGCACGAAGCGGTCGAAGCCACGCAAGCCCTTGGCGGCATCCTGCTTGTAGCCGATGACTTCGGCGCGACCGAGCGGCGCGTGGCGGATCGCGGCGTGGACCATGCCCGGAATGCGCACATCGCCGGCGAAGGTCCATGTCCCGTCGACCTTGGAGGGAAGATCGAGGCGCGGAAAGGCAAGCTGCAGGCCAGGCACGAAATCGCCCGGATCCTCGCTCATCGGCTGCGGGTCGAGTGGCGGCGGATCGGGCGGCGAGAAACCGACCGCTTCGCTGGCGAGCGTGCCGAAAGGCAGGCGCTTGCCCTCGTGCATCACGAAACCGCCCTGTACCCGGCACTCCTCCCAGGCAACGCCCCAACGGGCGGCGGCAGCCTGCATCAGCATCGCGCGGGCCGAGGCGGCCGCTTCCCGGGCGGGGGTTTCGAAGGCGGCTAGCGCGGTGCCATCCGCAGTCACGTTGAAGCGGGTATCCTGCGCCCAGCGGCGGGTGAAGACGCTGTCCGGTTCCTCGGCGAGCTTGGGAAAGGCCGGCATCCACAGCGGCGCCCAGCGCGCGGCGAGGACCAGATTGGCATAGATCGCGCTGGTGGGGGCAGGCTCTACCGCCACCTGCCGCCAGTCGGCGCCGAGTTCATGCGCCACGATCTGCGGGATGAGGGTGGTGACACCCTGCCCCATCTCGACTTGCGGAACCGCGACCGAGACGACCCCGTCGCTGCCGATCTTGATCCAGGCATCGAAGGCATATTCGTCCCGCCCCGGCTCAAGCGGCAGCGGGAAATGGCGCGGACGCAAGGCGTAGCCGATGGCAAGTCCGCCACCTGCAAGGGCGCCGATCAGTATGCCTCGGCGCGTGATCGCCATCAGGGGCGAGCCTTGCCCGCGCCGCCGTCGAGCCACTCACCGACCTTGCGCGCAAGATCCGCGAAACCTTGCGCCTGCGGCCCTTCACCGGCAGCGGGTGGCTGTCCCGCATCGCTGTCGAGCCGAATCGACATGTCGAGCGGGATGCGCCCCAGGAAAGTCTGGCCCATGGTTTTGGCCGCCGCTTCCGCGCCGCCGGCGCCGAAGGGATCGCTCACTTCGCCGCAATGCGGGCAGGCGTAGCCGGCCATGTTCTCGACGACGCCGACGATCGGCACGCCGCCCTTCTCGAACAGTTCGATCGCGCGGGTGGCGTCCATCAGCGCGAGATCCTGCGGCGTCGAGACGATCACCGCGCCGGCCGGCTTGAACTTCTGCAGCATCGTCAGCTGCACGTCGCCGGTGCCGGGCGGCAGGTCGACGATCAGGATTTCCGCGCCGTCCCAGTGGCCCTCGAGCAATTGGGTCAGGGCACCGGCCGCCATCGGCCCGCGCCAGGCGATGGCCTGCCCGGGATCGGAAAGGTGTGCCATCGACAGCACCGGAACGCCCCAGCGGCTCGCGATCGGCACAAGCTTGCTGTCATGCGCGACCGGGCGCTGCCCCTCGGTGCCGAGCAGGCGCGCCTGCGACGGGCCGTAGATATCGGCATCGACGAGGCCGACCTTGCGCCCCTGCCGGGCGAGCGCGACGGCCAGATTGGTGGCCAGCGTCGACTTGCCGACCCCGCCCTTGCCCGATCCGACCGCGATGATCCGGCGCTCGACCTTGTCGGCCATCATCGCCACGCGCACTTCGGAAACGCCGTCGGCGCTTGCCAGCGCCTGCTTCGCCGCAGCTTCGAGCGCGTTGCGCGCCGACGAATCGAGTCCGGTCGCATCGAGCACCAGCGTGGCCCGGCCGTCTGCCAGCCGCACCGACTGCAACCGCGTTGCCGCCTCCTGCGGCAGCAGCGCTTTCAGTCCCTCGGCTTGATCGTTCGACATGTCTACTCCGGCCCTAGTTCAGGGGCTCAGGTGGCAAAGGGAATGAAAAAGGGCAAGAGAGGCACTGTTTTTGTGGGGATAGGCTTCCTATAGATGGTCCCATGAAAGCAATCGGTGGTGCAATCGCACGAGCAGGCCTTGCCATGTCCGGACGTCGCAGTCCCTGGGGCGGAAGTGACAAGGGCGGCGAAGGGCCTTCGGACGAGTCCGGCAAGGACGGCGAAGACAACGACGGGGACGGCGCGTCCGACGGGGACGCGGATCGTTCCGGGGACAAGCGCGGCCCGCGCAACCCCTGGCTGCCCAGCGGCTCCACGCCGCCGCGCCGGTCTGCCAGCATCGAAGACATCTTCCGCACGCGCGACCCGCGCCGGCCCGGCGGCGGCTCGGGCGGCCCCGGCGGCGGCGGTGGCGGCTTTCCGCGCCTGCCGCAGCGCCCTGACGGCAAATCGTGGCTACCGCTCGGCATCGGTGCAGCAGTCGCAGCGCTGCTTGCGCTGTCGAGCGTTCACATGATCGGCCCGAAGGAACAGGCCGTCGTGACCCTGTTCGGCAAGTATGCGCGCACGATCGATTCGGGCGTGAACTTCACCCTGCCCTGGCCGGTCGAGCAGGTCGACGTGGAAGACGTACGCACCTTCACCGTCGATTCGATCCCCGAGGGCGAGACCGAGAAGCTGATGCTGACGAGCGACAAGAACCTTGTCGACCTTAGCTATCTGGTGCGCTGGAACATCAAGAACCTGGTGAACTACAAGTTCCGCCTCACCGATCCGAAGGAAACCGTGCGCGAAGTGGCCGAGGCCGCGATGCGCGCCTCGATCGCGCAGATCTCGCTGAACGATGCGCTTTCGGGCGCAGGCCGCGCGCAGGTGGAGCAGGACGTGCGCGAGCGCATGCAGCGCATCCTCGACTACTACAAGGCGGGTGTGGCCGTGCAGGGCGTGGAAATCAAGAAGGCCGACCCGCCCAGCAAGGTGGTCACCGCCTTCCAGCAGGTCACCGTGGCCCAGCAGGAAGCCGAGCGCGACCGTTCCGAAGCGCGCGCCTGGGCGCAGCAGCTGCTGGCCCGCGCTCAAGGTGACGCGGAAGCCTTCGACAAGGTCTATCAACAGTACAAGCTGGCCCCAGAGGTCACCAAGCGGCGCATGTATTACGAAACCATGGAGCGGGTGCTGCGCGACAACGACACGGTCGTGGCTGAAGCCAAGGGTGTGACGCCCTACCTGCCGCTGTCCGAAGTGAAACGCCGCGCCGCGGACACTGCCCCGGATGCAACCGCCAAGGGAGGCCAGTGATGTCCAACGTCTGGCAGGACTACAAAGCCTTCTGGATCGGCGCCGGGGTCATCGTCGTCGCCATCCTGATGAGCATGATCGTCGTTCCCGAAAGCGAACAGGCCGTCGTCATCCGCACCGGCAAGCCGATTGCGGTCTACAACGGCTACGACCCCAAGGCCGCCTTCGGCCAGACCGACGCGGGCGTGCATTTTCGCATCCCGCTCGTCGACAAGGTCCAGCGCATCGACAAGCGCCTGCTCTCGGTCGACATGGAACAGCAGCAGGTGCTCTCCACCGATCAGGACCGCCTGATCGTCGATGCCTATGCGCGCTATCGCATCATCGACCCGATCAAGATGGTCGAAACCGCTGGCACGACCGAGCGCGTCACACAGCAGCTTGAGCCGATCCTGTCCTCGGTGCTGCGCCAGGAGCTGGGCAAGCGCACGTTCCAGTCGCTGCTCACCGCAGAGCGCGGCAAGGCGATGGAGAACATCCGCGACGGTCTCGACCGCGAGGCGCGCGAATATGGCGCCCAGGTCGTCGATGTGCGCATCAAGCGTGCCGACCTGCCCGAAGGGGCGCTGGCCAGCGCCTTCACCCGCATGGAAGCGGCGCGGCAGGAGGAGGCCAAGACGATCACCGCCGGGGGTCAGAAGGACGCACAGATCATCCGTGCCGGAGCCGAAGGGCAGGCCGCGAAGATCTACGCCGACAGCTTCGGCCAGGATCCCGGCTTCTACGACTTCTATCGGGCCATGCAGAGCTATGACGTCTCGTTCGCCAAGAGCGAGGACGGCAAGACCATTCTGCTGGGTTCCGACAATGCTTACCTGAAGCATTTCAAGGAACCGTGAGAGCGGCCTACTTGGCCGAAAACTGGCGGAAATCAGGCGCCATTCAAGGTCGGTTAAGCTCATGGAGCGTCAATCGGCAGGGGGTCGATGGATGGTGTCGAACACCGTCGAAATGGAGGAATCAAAGGACGTGAAGCCCGTGCGATATGCTTATGGATTGACCACAGCCCTCCTGCTTGGAGGCGCCACCCTGTCGCTCGCAACCGGCTATCCGGCAGGAGCTCAGGTCGCCCAGAACGAAGCCGGCCAGATGGCCCATGTAGTGCCGCGTGCCGGCGCTCCGGCCAGTTTCGCCGACCTGACCGAACAGCTTGCGCCGGCGGTGGTCAACATCTCGACCCGGCAGCGAATCCAGGTCCAGCAGAGCAACAATCCGTTTGCCGGAACGCCTTTCGAAGGACTGTTCGGCGGTGGCGGCGGCGGCGCCAGCCCGCAAACGCGCGAGGCGCAGTCGCTCGGCTCCGGTTTCATCATCAGCGCCGATGGCTACATCGTCACCAACAATCACGTCATCACCGCCGAAGGGCGCGGCGAGGTGGAATCGATTACGGTGACCACGCCGAGTGGCGAGGAATACCCCGCCAAGCTGATCGGCAAGGACGCGGCCTCGGACCTCGCCGTGCTGAAGGTCGAACGCTCGAAGCCCTTCCCCTTCGTGAAGTTCGGCGATTCCTCGCATGCGCGCGTGGGTGACTGGATCATCGCCATCGGCAACCCGTTCGGCCTGGGCGGCACGGTGACTTCGGGCATCATCTCGGCGGTCTACCGCAACACCGGCGGCGGCGGCGCCTACGACCGCTACCTGCAGACCGACGCGGCGATCAACCGCGGCAACTCGGGCGGCCCGATGTTCGACATGAACGGCCAGGTCATCGGCATCAACAACGCGATCTTCTCGCCCACCGGCGGCAGCGTCGGCATCGGCTTCGCCATCCCGGCGGAAACCGCAGCGCCGATCGTACAGAAGCTGATCAAGGGCGAAGCGATCGAGCGCGGCTATCTGGGTGTACGCATCCAGCCGCTTAACGACGATCTTGCCGACTCACTGGGCCTCGATCGCAACAAGGGCGAGTTCATCCAGTCCGTCGAACCGGGCGGCGCGGCTGACAAGGCCGGGATCAAGGCCGGCGACGTCGTCGTCAGGGTCGGTGGCAAGGAAGTCACCAAGGAGCAGACGCTTTCCTACCTCGTCGCGAACACCGAACCGGGCAGCCGCGTGCCCGTCGACGTGATCCGCAACGGTCGCAAGATGACTCTCAACGCTACGGTCGCCAAGCGCCCGAGCGACGACGAGCTTCAGCAGAGCTTCAACTCTGACGACGACCAGCAGAACGCCGATCCCTTCAACAACCCGCCCAAGCAGCAGGAGCAGGGCTATATCGAAAAGTCGATCGGCCTCTCGGTCACCCCGCTCACGCCGCAGATCGCGCGCCAGCTCGGTGCGTCGGACAGCGTCAAGGGCCTCGTCATCGTCGCCGTGGACCCCAACTCGGACGCCGGTCAGAAGGGCTTTTCCCGCGGCTTCATCCTGCTCCAGGCCAATGGTCAGGACGTGAACACGCAGGCCGACCTCGAAAACGCCATCCGCGCCGCCAAGGCGGACGGCCGTTCGGCCATCCTGCTGCGCGTCCAGCCGCGCGGCCAACCTTCCGCCTTCGTGCCCGTCCGCATCCGCTGACGGGCTCTAGCGCCCCGACCGCAGGGTCGGGGCAGCGGACATACAGGAACACCCGCCGGAGCGATCCGGCGGGTGTTCCTGTATGGGCCGATGGTTCGCGTGTGCCGCGAGGTCCAACCCGACCTCGGCAAGCGGCAGGCAGGATCGAAGACGATCCTGCCTGGCAGGGCCTCAGTAATTGGGCACAGGCACCGGCGTGCGCGTTGCGCCGGGTGCCGGAATGCGGGTCGCGCCCGGCGCTGGCGGGGTGACGATCTTGGGCGCAAGGCCCTGTCCGGGCCTGAGACCCGGATCATTGGCCGGGGCACGGCCGGTCGCACGGTCGAGGAAATCGTCATTGGCGGCAGGCGGATTGCCATAGTCGGGAACCATTGCCGGGCCGGGCCCCGGTCCGGGGCCGACCGTGCCGTCCTCATAGATCGGCGCGTCATCTCCGGAGCCGCTCCCCGGGTGCACCAGGTTGCCGTTCTCGTCGACATAGTAATAGTCGTCCGGGTTACCCTGGAGATACTCGTCGTCCGGCTCGAGCTGCCACTCGGGAAGCTGCAGTTCGGTATCGAAGTTTTCGACCGGTCGCTTGGCGACGGCAACCTTCATGAAGTCGGCAAACGCCCGCGCCGGGGCGTGGCCGCCGGACAGACCCGGCACCGCCTTGGCATCATCGCGGCCCATCCACACGCCGGTGGTCACGCCGCTCGAAAAGCCGAGAAACCAGCCGTCCTTGTTCGAACTCGTCGTGCCGGTCTTGCCGGCCACGGGTCGGCCGATCTGCGCCGCCCGTCCGGTGCCGGTCGCAACCGCAGACTGCAGCAGGTCGGTGATCCCGGCCGCGACGTAATGCGGCACCAGCACCTGACCGCGCACTGACTTGTGCTGGTAGAGCACTTCGCCATCGGTCTTCGTGACCTTGGTGATACCGTAAGGCTCCACCGAAGTGCCACCGGCGCTGACCGCGGCGAAGGCGCGGGTCATGTCGATCAGCCGCACTTCCGAAGTGCCCAGAACCATGGCCGGCTGGGTGTTGATCGGCGTGGTGATGCCGAAGCGGCGGGCCATGCTGGCCACCGTTCCGAAGCCCACCTCATTGCCGAGTTGCGCGGCGATGGTGTTCTTCGAATAGGCGAAGGCGGACCGGATATCGATCTGCCCGGCATACTTGCGCCCGGCATTGTGGGGGCTCCAACCGTCGATCGTCACCGGTTCGTCGACCACCGGATCGCTTGGCGTATAACCGGCTTCAAGCGCGGCCAGGTACACGAACAGCTTCCAGGCCGACCCCGGCTGGCGCTGCGCATTGGTTGCGCGGTTGTAGTTCGAATTGACGTAGTCGGTGCCACCGACCAGCGCGAGCACCGCGCCGTCGTTGTCCAGGCTGACGAGCGCGCCCTGTGCGCCTTTTGGCGCATTGGCGATGATCGCTGCGGTCGCAGCCTCCTGCATCCGGGGGTCGAGCGTGGTCCACACCTCGATCGGCTCGTTGGTCTCGGGCAACAGCATGTCGAGCTGCGGCAGCGCCCAGTCGGTGAAGTAGCGAACCGAGTTCTGCCCCTTCTCCTTGGCGAGCTTGACCTTGGTGAGGTCGGTATTGTCGGCCTCGCTCTGGGTAATGACGCCGTTGTCGGCCATCGTACCCAGTACGACCTTGCCGCGCGTGATCGAAGCCTGCACGTCGGCAGTCGGCGAATAGTTCGAGGGGGCCTTCACCAGACCGGCAATGATCGCCGCCTCTCCGGTCGAAAGCTCGGTCGCGGGATGGCCGAAGAACTTGCGGCTCGCCGCGTCGATGCCATAGGCGCCGCCGCCGAAATAGACCTTGTTCAGGTAAAGCTCGAGGATCTGGTCCTTGCTGAACTTGCGCTCCAACGCCAACGCCAGCACCATTTCACGCGCCTTGCGCCCGAAAGTGCGGGCGTTGTTCAGGAAGATATTTCGCGCCAGCTGCTGGGTGATCGTCGAGGCACCCTGCTTCCAGCGTCCGGCTTCGTAGCGGACCATGACCGAGCGCACGATGCCGATCGGATCGACGCCGTAGTGATCGCGGAAGCGGCGATCCTCGACCGAGATCATCGCATCCTTCATGATGTGCGGAATCTGGTCGTAGCCCAGCCACTTGCCATAGCTCGGCCCGAGCGAGACAAGTTCGCTGCCGTCGCGCGCGCGCACGACGATCATCTGCCCGTTCTGGCTGCTCTTGAGCGCATTGAAATCGGGCAGTTCGCGCATGGTGAACGTCACGGCCGCAGCAAGGAAAAGACCGCCCAGCAATGCCAGGGCAAGCCCCCAGATCATCAGTGAGCGGATTGCGCGGAACCAGAGCGGTTTCCTGGTCGGCTTGGAGGAAGGGCCGCCCGATGTGCGGCGCCGGCCGGTATTCTTGGCCATCTTCTAGATGCAAACCCCTTTGACGGACATTCTGGTCCGAACGCGTCGTACACCTTGTACGCCGGATTTGTAACCCGACCTTAACAACGAGATGTGCATTAAGAGGCGCCTTACCGGGCGGCGCGTTCCGGCTCAGTCTTCCTTGGGCTGGAAGTCGAGCGAGGCACTGTTGATGCAGTAGCGCAGGCCGTCGGGCCCGGGACCGTCCGGGAACACATGGCCCAGATGCCCGGCGCAGCGGGCGCAGGTCACTTCGGTGCGCACCATGCCATGCGACACGTCGCGATGTTCGTCGACAGCATCACCGGTCACGGGCGCCGTATAGCTCGGCCAGCCAGAGCCGGAATTGTACTTGGTATCGGAGGAAAACAGCGGCGCCCCGCATCCGGCACAGGTGTACATGCCTGCCTGCTTGTTGCTCTCGTACTTGCCGGTGAAAGCCCGTTCGGTGCCGGCCTGCCGCAGGACGTGATACTGCTCGGGCGTCAGCCGTTCACGCCATTCTTCTTCGGTGAGGTTGAGCTTGTCGGTCATGTCTGCACTTCTCCTTGGGCGCAGATATGGGGCGGTGAAGCGCCGGTTTCCAGTGCGCACGCCGCCGCTTTCCCGCCGAACCGGCTCCCTGCTCAGCCGATCGGCTCGACGACCAGCACCACCCCGTCATGCCCGACAACCTTGAGGCGCGTGCCGACGATGGCATCGGCGCCCTTGGCGAGCCACTCGCTGTCGCCCAGCCGCACGCGGCCCGAACCGCCCTCGATCGCCTGCGTCACCACCACGGTTTCGCCCACCACGCGCTCGCCGCGCTGGTTCATCTTGGGATCGGCGGCCACCACCGGATGATCCCTGAGCACGCGCTTGCCGGTGAACACGGCGATGATCGACAGGAGCGCGAAGATCACGATCTGCAGCGGCAGGCCGATCGGCACGATCCACGCGACCAGTCCCGTGATCAGCGCCGCCCCGGCCATCCAGATGAGGAACACCCCCGGGATCGCCATTTCGGCGATCGCCAGCACGAGGCCGATGGCCAGCCAGGTGTAATGCACCTCCAGGTTCATCAGGTCGTCCATCAGCGGTCACCGCCGGCAGAAGGCGGCACGCTCGGCGCTGCACGGCGCGGCTGGGCCGGAGGCGCCGGGGGCGAAGACGGCGGATTGCTGTTCAGCGCTTCCTTGGCCAATTCGCCGATACCGCCCAGCGTGCCGATGAGCTGGGTCGCCTCGACCGGGAACAGGATCGTCTTGGCATTGGGCGAAGTCGCGAACTTGGACACCGCCTCGGTGTACTTCTGGGCGATGAAGTAGTTGATCGCCTGCGAACCCGATTCCGCAATCGCCTGGCTGACCATGTGCGTCGCGCGCGCTTCGGCCTCGGCTTCGCGTTCGCGCGCCTCGGCGTCCCGGAAGGCCGCTTCGCGCCGTCCTTCGGCAGAGAGGATCTGCGACTGCTTTTCGCCTTCGGCACGCAGGATCGCCGATGCCCGGCTCGCCTCGGCCTCGAGAATCTCGGCGCGCTTCTCGCGCTCCGCCTTCATCTGGCGGGCCATGGCATTGGAAATGTCGAGCGGGGGACGGATGTCCTTGATCTCGACACGGGTGATCTTCACGCCCCAGGGCGATGTCGCATGGTCTACCACCGACAGCAGGCGGGCATTGATCTCGTCCCGCTTGGACAGCGTCTCGTCGAGGTCCATCGATCCCATGACCGTGCGCAGATTGGTGGTCGTCAGCGCCATGATCGAGCTATAGAGGTTGTGCACCTCGTAAGCCGCCTTGCCGGCATCGAGCACCTGGAAGAACACCACCGCGTCGACACCGACCATTGCGTTGTCCTTGGTGATGATCTCCTGCCCCGGGATGTCCAGGACCTGCTCCATCATGTTCACCTTCTGGCCGACGCGGTCGACGAAAGGAATGATGACATGGAGCCCGGGTTGCGCCGCAAGCGTGAACTTGCCGAGCCGTTCGACCGTGTAAACGTAGCCCTGACGCACGACGCGTACGCCCATCATCAGGAAGACGACCACGACGACAATCAAGGCAATAAGAAATTCAGTCACGGCGCAATCCCCTCATTACATGCCGATAAACCACGATCCTAGCGGCAGGGCCGTAACGGACAAGTAAAACCGGAAGACTGTTAGATGCGATCGGGGCGACTGGCCGCCTCGACATTCACTCGCGCCGAGCCTGTCGAAGCCGCGCAGGCGCGCCGACACATGTTCGACAGGCAACCGGATCAGAGCTTGGCGAACAGGGCCAGCATCCGGTTCCATGCCCTGTCGGCCTCGGTCGGATCCCATGACGGCGAGTCCGGCACGCACCAGCCGTGATCGGCCTGGTAGACCTCGATCTCGGCAGGGCGGCCCGCGGCGTCTGCGGCCTTGCGCAGCTCGACCTTGACCTGCGGATCGGGCGCGTCGTCGTTGCGGGCGATGGCGAAGAGATAGGATGCCTTGGTCTTCGCAAGCAGGCGGTGCGGGCTGTCCGGCTCTTCGGTCACTAGTCCCCCGCCGTGCAGCGAGGCCGCAGCCCCCACGCGATCGGGCACGGCCGCCGCGGTGCGCACGGTGAACGGCCCCCCCATGCAATAACCGTTGCTGCCGATCCTGCGGCCCTTGTCCACTTCCTGCTGGCCATCGAGGAACGCAACATAGGCCTTGGCATCGCTGGTGATCGCCGCGGGGGTGAGCTGTTCGCGCAAGGGCTCGATCTTGGCCTGCCCTTCGGGCGTGCGCCACTCGGCAAAGTTCTCCAGCAGTGGCGCCGGGCCGCCCCGGTAGTACTGGTTCACCACCAGGACCGCATAGCCTTCGGCCGCCAGGGTGCGGGCCATGATCTTCTTCGCTTCGCGCAGGCCCGCGATGTCGGGCCACATGACGATGCCGGGATGGGCACCTTCGGACGGGTGGACGAAGAAGGCATCGGCAACGCCATCGGGCGTGGTGATCGAAACCATGCGCTCGGCAACCTGGCTGCCGCCACCGGCCTCGACCGACTTCGAACAGCTCGCCAGGGCAATCGTCGCTCCCATGGCCGCAAACTGGCGACGGCTCAGACCGCGCCGGGCCAGATTGGCGTCTTCGCTCGCTTGGGTGAATTCATCGCACATCGAACCACGTCTCCCGGATTGTCGAGATTTGCCGAGAGGTTACCAAGCCGCTAGCGAGATTGCGAGCGAATGGTTTCTTCTGGAGTTATGGCCCCATGCCGAACGATCCCGACGACATCCCCTGCTGGCAGCGCATCGATGCGCGCCTGACGACATCCGGCAAGCTGTCGCCCGCCGACCCCGAGCGGCTGCGGGCTCTGGGCGTGCGGCATGTCATCAACCTCGCGCTAACGGATTCGCCCGGTGCGCTGGCGAACGAGGCGGCGCTGCTGGCCGAGGCGGGAATCGCCTACAGCCACATCCCGGTCCCGTTCGACGCCCCAGACGAGGCGCATTTCGCGGCCTTCAGCGAGACCATGGCAGCGGCGGCCGAGGTGCCGGTCCACGTCCACTGCATCCTCAACTGGCGCGTATCGGCCTTCGTCTATCGCTGGAACCGGCAGGTCCGCTGCATGCCCGAAGACGAAGCGCGAGACCTGCTGCAGGTACAGTGGGACCCGGCGCAAAGCGACCACAAGGACGCCCCCGCCTGGGCCCGCTTCATTGGCGATCCACGCTGAATATCAGGCCGCGACGATCTGGTTGCGGCCCTGTTCCTTGGCGGAATAGAGGGCGACGTCCGCCGCCTTGAGCGCATCGCGCGTAGTCGGATAGGCGAAAACGTCGGCGACGCCACCGGAGAAGGTGATCGTGCCGATCGGCTCATCGGTGCGCCGGTTCACGAACTTGCGACGGGCGAAGACCTCGCGCACCGTATCCAGCTTTTCCTTGGCTGCCGTCTTGCCCAGACCGCGAAACAGCATGACGAATTCCTCACCGCCGTGGCGCGCGACATGGCAGTTGTCGTCAGTGATCTTGGCAAGCGTGGTCGCGACGGCCTGCAGCACACGGTCGCCGGCATCGTGCCCATGGGTGTCATTGATCTTCTTGAAGTGATCGATGTCGCAGAAGGCCACGCTGAGCGCATCGAGTTCCTGCTGCGCCTCGCGATAGTGGCGTTCGAGCAGACCTTCGAAGGCGCGCCGGTTGGGCAAGCCCGTCAGGTGATCGTGCTCGGCATCGCGCCGCGCCTTGGCCAGGCTCACGCGCAGTGAATCCGCCTCGCTCTCGCTGCGGCGCATTTCCTGTTCAAGGTGGCGCGTGCGTTCGATCATCGCCATCGCAACGGCCGTCAGGTTGCGGATTTCCTCGCGCTCGTCAGCGGAATCGACCTTGTCGACCTGCGCTTGCATCTCGGTGTTGTATTGCGCGGCGGTATCGCGTGCACTGCGGCTGGTCTGGGCGAAGCTTTCGAGGGTTCGCTCCAGCTTGTCCGAGATGCGATTTATGGCCTCGTCGCCATTCTTGCGCTGCTCGTCGAGCCAGGCCTGATTGATCGGCAGCCCGTTCGCGCGACGTTCGGCTACCCGGTTGGCAAGGCCGATGTCGTTGCCCGAGCAAAGGCCGAGTGCTGCCGAAAGATTGACCTCGGAAATTTCCAGATCGTTGCCGATCAGGAACTCGCCGATGTCCTCCATCAACTGCTTGCGGACAAGATCACGCGCGGAAATGGCGCCCTCGCCTGCCTGAGACTGTTCGACGGAGTGATCGGCCGGCGAAGCTGATTCTGAGCGCCCGCCCGACAGAAACCGCATGATACTCAACGAATTGCCCCCCAACTTGCCATCAACCCCGAATTACCGTGCACCATCTATCTCGAACAGACCGTTCACTTGGGCGCTCTAAGTAACAGCCCCTATATCTAGAAAGAATGAATGAAAAATTGCAATCGATTGCCATCAACCATCTCATGAGACTATTTGGCAAGCCGGTGCCCGCTGCGTCCGCTGATCCGTCTCAGGTGTCGGCGAAATTCAACTCGAGGTTGACCGCGTTGGGGTCACGCAGGTTGATCTGCATGATATTGATATGGGACAGGTCGTTGACGCGATAGGTGCAGCCCAGTTCGTCCAGCCGCGCGCACATCGCTGCGAAGCCTGCACAGCGCAGGGCGACGTGATGCAGCGCGTTGGTCAGCTCGCCCGGCCGATAGGCGTCGTAGCGCCCCGAGACGGTCCCGCGGTCGATGAGGTGCACGATCGGGGCACCGGTCACGTCCCGCATCCAGTACCCGGCAACGCCGCTGGCGATCGCCGGGTTTTCGCTGCGCGTCAACCCCAGGACGGTCTCGTAGAACGACGCCGTCTTTTCCAGATCGTCGGTAAGGATGTTGACGTGGTCGATGCCACTGACTGTCATGACGTTGCTCCGCTGGATTTCCAGCCGAGCATGGCCTTGTGGACCGTCCCGGACAAGGGCCGCGTCGCTCAGCTGCGGAAAACCACCGTACGGCTGCCGTTGAGCAGGACCCTGTCCTCCAGGTGCAGGCGCACCGCCTCGGCCAGCACGCGCCGCTCGATATCACGGCCCTTGCGTACCATGTCCTCAGGCGTGTCGGCGTGAGTCACCGCTTCGACGTCCTGGTGGATGATCGGCCCTTCGTCGAGGTCGGCGGTCACGTAGTGCGCGGTCGCACCGATCATCTTCACCCCGCGCGCATGCGCCTGGTGATAGGGCTTGGCCCCCTTGAAGCCGGGCAGGAACGAATGGTGGATGTTGATGCAGCGGCCCGAAAGGAACGAGGCCATTTCGTCCGAGAGGATCTGCATGTAGCGCGCCAGAACCACGAGCTCGGCGCGGCTTTCCTGCACCAGAGCGCGAACCTGCGCTTCCTGTTCGGCCTTGGTTTCCTTCGTCACCGGCAAGTGGTGGAAAGGAATGTCTCCGATCATCTGGGCATTGATCGCATCGCGCGGATGATTGCTGACAATGCCGACCACCTGCATCGCGATTTCGCCGATCTGCTGGCGATAGAGCAGGTCGACAAGACAGTGGTCGAACTTGCTGACCATGAGCAGCACACGGCGTGGCCGGTCGCGGCGCACCATCGACCAGGCCATGCCGTATTCGTGCGCAATGGCACCGAACCCCTCGCGGATCTCCTCGCGATCGGCCGAACCCGGATCGAAGGCGACGCGCATGAAGAACTTGTCTTCATCCAGGTCGTTGAACTGCTGCGCCTCGATGATGTTGCCGCCCATCTGCGCGAGATAGCCGGTAACGCGGGCGACGATGCCCGGACGGTCGTTGCAGGACAGTGCAAGGATCAGGGGCTGGGCCACGCGTGCGAACCTCAGGCTGCCGCGGCGCCGCGATTGGAAAGCGCCGCTTCGCTCTCGGTCAACAGCTCGGCGATGATGTCGGCGACCGGCTCTTCCCTGGTGACCATGCCCACTGACTGCCCGGCCATGACCGAACCGCTCTCGACGTCGCCGTCGATCACGGCGCGGCGCAGGGCGCCTGCCCAGAAGTGCTCGATCTCGAGCTGGGCCGCACCCATGTCGACGACGCCCTCGTCGAGCAGGCGAGCCACTTCGAGCTGCTTGGCCGTGAACTCCTCGGTGCCCTTGTTGCGCAGCGCGCGCACCGGGATCACCGGCAGGCGCGGGTCGACTTGCACGGAGGCGATGGCATCGCGTGCCGAGGCGCGGAAGAACGCCTTCTTGAAATCGGCATGGGCGATGGATTCGCTGGCACAGGCGAAGCGGGTGCCCAACTGCACGCCGGCAGCGCCCATCTCGAGGTAGCCGGCGATCAGCTCGCCGCGACCGATGCCACCGGCGACGAACACGAGGTTGTCGGCAGCAAGATTGGGCAGGATTTCCTGCGCCAGAACCGAAGTGGAGACCGGGCCGATGTGGCCGCCCGCCTCCATGCCCTCGATCACCAGCGCGTCGGCACCCGAACGCAGCAGCTTCTTGCCCAGCGCCAGCGTCGGCGCGAAGCAGATGACCTTGGCGCCGCCCGCCTTGATTGCCTCGACGCTGCCCTTGGGCGGAATGCCACCGGCAAGCACCACGTGGCCCACGCCATGCTTCTTGCAGACTTCGATCAGGTCGAAGAGCTGGGGGTGCATGGTAATCAGGTTGACGCCGAAGGGCTTGGCGGTCAGCGCCTTCGTCCCCGCGATCTCGGCATCGAGCAGATCGGGCGTCATCGCGCCACAGGCGATCACGCCGAAACCACCGGCATTGCTGATCGCCGAAACCAGGTTGCGTTCCGACACCCAGGACATCGCGCCGCACAGGATCGCGTGCTCGGTGCCGAGGAATTCACATCCCCGCGCCATCAGCGCAGAGGTCTTGGAGTAGGCGGCCATCGATGCTCCCGTAACCCGCTTTGAACCGGGCATGGGCCATAGGCGGACGTGCCGCGGCGCACAAGCGGCGAGAACACCTCGCCTTCGGCTATTTCGCGTGTTCAGCCGCTGCGGAAGGTTCGATGCGGTCCGTCGCCGAGGCATCGTGCGGGGCCGCCGACTTGATCTTGTCGCATGGCAATGCGAGCCTTGCACGCAATGGACGTCCAGGAACTCTACCGCTCGAAGCTGATGTCCGCGCGGGACGCGGCGCGGCTTCTCGTTGCCGACAGCGACGTCGCCATGGGCATGGCCGTTGCCGAGCCACCGGCACTGCTTGCCGAAATCGCCCGGCGCATCGAGGCACGTGACCTTTCCGCCCTGCGCCTGTGGTACTTCCACTCGATGACCCACGCGGCCGGAAGCGTGCTGCGGCGCGACCTGCTCGACCGGGTACGTCCGCACTGCATGTTCCTGTCCAGCGTCGAGCGCAGCCTGATGAAGAACGATCCGGCGCGTTGCGACGATCTGATCGAATTCGTGCCCACCGCCTTCAGCGCCTCGCCGCAGCTATTGCGTGAGGACGTATCGCTCGACGCCTGCGTCACGATGGTCTCCCCCATGGGCAAACATGGCTATTTCACCTTCGGCACGGCGAACGACTACACCTCGGTTGCGGCACGCGCGGCAAAGAAGCTGATCGTCGAGGTCAATCCGCTGATGCCGCGCGTCTTCGGCGAATCGCCGCTGCACGTCTCGGAGATCGACGCGATCGTCGAGAACCGGTCACCGCTGATTGCCGTAGGCGATCGCACCGCCGCTCCAGAGGACGAGGCCATCGCGCAGATCGTCGCCGGGATGATCGACGACGGGGCCTGCCTGCAAATGGGCATCGGCAATCTGCCCGCCGCCGTCTGCAGCCGCCTGAATAGTCGCAGGGATCTGGGCATCCATACCGAACTTCTCACGCCCGCGCTCGCCGGGCTGATGCAGTGCGGGGCTGTGAACAATCGCCGCAAGGCCACCTTCCCGGGCCGCAGCATCTTCACTTTCGCGATGGGCGATACCCCGTTCTACGAATGGCTCGACGACAATCAGGCGATCTATTCGCTACCGGTCGACCTCGTGAACGACCCGCGCCACATCGCCAAGAACGACAATGTCGTCTCGGTCAACGCGACGCTCCAGGTCGACCTGTCGGGCGCGTGCAATTCCGAGCACATGATGGGGCACCAGTACTCGGGCTCGGGCGGACAGCTCGATTTCGTGCGCGGCGCCAATGCTTCGAAGGGCGGCATCTCGATCATCGCCTGCCGATCCACCGCCAAGGGTGGAACCGTCAGCCGCATCGTCCCGCGCCTCGAAGGCCCGGTGACGACGCCGCGCAACGACGTCCACTGGATCGTCACCGAATTCGGCGCGGCCAACTTGCGCGGCAAATCGCTGAGAGAGCGGGCCGAGGCGATGATCGCCCTCGCCCATCCGCACTTTCGGGACAAGCTGGCCAAGGCTATCTGAAACCCAACCCTGGCTTGGGCCGAGCCACTCACCGCACGGCCCGATGACCAACGCGATTATGCGATAGCGTTATGCCGCCACGGGGTCCGCGCAAAAGCGCGAAGCCCGGTCTGGCGGGAAATCAGGCTGCGGCGTCGAGCCCGTAGGCGGTGTGCAGCACGCGCACGGCCAGTTCGGTTTCGTCCGAGTCGATCAGCACCGAGACCTTGATCTCGCTGGTCGAGATCGCCTGGATGTTGATGCCGCGATCGGCCAGCGTCTTGAACATCGTCGAGGCAACGCCGGCGTGGCTGCGCATGCCGACGCCAACGACGCTGATCTTGGCGACCTTGTCGTCGGCGATCAGGCGGAAGAAGCCGATCGTGTCCTTGCGCTCTTCAAGCATCGCCTGCGCGCGGGCGAGGTCCGCCTGCGGCACGGTGAAGGTCACGTCGGTCTCGCCCTTGTCCTTGGGGACGTTCTGGATGATCATGTCGACGTTGATGTTCGCTTCGGCAAGCGGCGCGAAGATCGCGGCAACCGAGCCCGGGTGGTCGGGCACGCGGGTCAGGGTGATCTTCGCTTCATTCTTGTCGGCGGCGATGCCGGTGATCAGCTGGCGTTCCATGTCGCTTCCTTCCAATTCCTCATCGCTGACGATCATCGTTCCGGGCAGGTCGTCGGCCGGCGGGGCATTCTCGTCGATGAACGAAGAGAGCACCTGGACGCGTACGTTCTCCTTCATAGCAAGGGAGACCGAACGGGTCTGCAGGACCTTCGAGCCGACCGAAGCCAGTTCGAGCATTTCCTCGTAAGTGACGAGAGGCAGCTTGCGCGCCTTGGCGACGATGCGCGGGTCGGTGGTATAGACGCCGTCGACGTCGGTATAGATATCGCAACGGTCGGCCTTGACCGCAGCAGCCACGGCAACGGCCGAAGTGTCGGAACCGCCACGGCCCAGCGTGGTCACGCGGCCATCGGGCGAAACGCCCTGAAATCCCGGGAAGACGGCGATCTCGCCGCCCGCCATAGAGGCCAGCACGGCCTCGGAATCCATCTCCTCGATGCGCGCCTTGGCGTGGGCATCGTCCGTCCGGATCGGCAGCTGCCAGCCCAGCCACGACCGGGCCTTGCAGCCCATCGACTGCAGCGTCAGCGCCAGGAGACCGGCAGTGACCTGCTCGCCGCTGGCGACGACGACGTCATATTCGGCCGGATCGTAAAGGGCATTGGCCTCGCGGCAGAAGTTCACGAGGCGGTCGGTCTCGCCGGCCATCGCGGAAACCACCACGGCAACCTCGTGCCCGGCTTCCTGCTGGCGTTTGACGATGCCCGCCACGCGACGAATGCGCTCGGTCCCGGCCATAGAAGTGCCGCCGAATTTCATCACGATACGTGCCAAGGTGCCGGTGCTCCCGTCAAATTGCGCGAGTAGATAAGAGTTCGGCGCGCTGTTAGGGATGGTCCATGAACAATGCAACTGCCACGAGCACTGACGTGAACAAGCCTTCCGCAAGTGCGACGATCCGCCCTGAAGAAGCCGCACATTTCGGGGCTTTGGCTGCCGAGTGGTGGGACCCGAAAGGCTCCTCCGCGATGCTGCACAAGCTCAATCCGGTGCGACTTTCGTTCATCCGCGAGGCGATCGACCTGCATTTCGGCAGTGATTCGCACGAACTGCGCCCCCTGTCCGGCAAGCGCGTGCTCGATGCCGGGTGCGGCGCGGGGCTGCTGTGCGAACCGCTCGCGCGGCTGGGCGGACAGGTCACCGGCGTCGATGCCGCGGCCGAGAACGTCGCGACCGCCAGCGCCCATGCCACAGCCATGGGCCTGGCCATCGACTATCGCCACGGCGAACTCGGCGCGCTGGGCCTGAAGGACCATGACCTCGTCTGCTCGCTGGAAGTGATCGAACACGTGGCAGACAAGGCGCAGTTCATGGGCGAACTGGCTGGAGCACTGGCAGCGGACGGGTTGATGATCCTCTCGTGCCCCAACCGCACCCCCGCCTCGCACCTGTTGCTGGTCGAGGCCGCAGAGCGCCTCGGCAAGGTCCCGCGCGGCACGCATGACTGGAACCAGTTCGTCACGCCCGAAGAACTGCGCGAACTGCTCACCGGAGCCGGTCTCGCAATGGGCGAGCCCAAGGGGATTTCATGGTCGCCGGTGAGCGGCCTGCACCTCTCTTCGGACATGTCCCTCAACTACATCGTCACCGCGCGCGCGGCCTGACCCTTCCGGTCGGGAACGCAGCACCGATGACCGCCGACATGATCGACATCGCCATGGCCGTGGCCGGCATCGCCGTGGCTGCGCTGCTGTTCTTTCCTCCCCTGGCGAAAGCCAAGCTGTGGCGCGCCACGGTGACGCCGCTCGCTTCGATCATCGGCAGCGGCTTTCTCATCCTTGGCCCGATCCTGACCGATACCTTCGGCACCTGGGGCATCGTCGCCATGGGGATGCTGTGCCTTGCCGGTTACGCCTTCGGTTCGGCGATCCGCTACAACATCGCCCGTCTGGACCAGCCGGACCGCGACACCGATTTCGCCAATCGCGTGGAAGGGATCGCCAGCTGGGCACTGGCCTTCGCCTACGTCATTTCGGTCGCCTATTACCTCAACCTTTTCGGCGCCTTTGCCGCGCGCATCTTCGGCGCGCCTTCGGACCTGCTGGGACGCGCCATCACCACCGGCGTCTATCTGGTGATCCTGGCTGCAGGGCTGACCAAGGGCTTCTCGCTGCTTGAGCGGATGGAGCAGTTCACGGTATCGATCAAGCTGGTGGTCATCGCCGCGCTGATCGCCGCTTTGGGCGTCCATGCCGGGGTCGAATGGAACGGCCACCATCTCGAAACCAGCGGCATGAAGTTGGGCTTCATCGGCTCCGTCCAGCTGATGTTCGGCCTGATCGTGACCGTGCAGGGCTTCGAAACGTCGCGCTATCTCGGCTCGCACTACTCGCCCGACGAACGGCAGCGGTCCATGCGCCTTTCGCAGTGGATCGCGACCGGCATCTATCTCGCCTATGTCGCGCTGCTGGCGGTCAGCTTCGAAAGCGGTTCGTTCACGCTGGAGGAGACCGCGATCATCGACATGATGCGCGGCGTTTCCGTCGTTCTGGGCCCGCTGCTGATCCTGGCCGCGCTCAGCGCGCAGTTCAGCGCGGCGGTGGCGGACACCAATGGTTCGGGCGGGCTCGTGCGGGAACTGACGCAAGGCAAGGTCGGCGGCAAGACGACTTACCTGATTCTCGTCGGCGTCGGCCTCGCCATGACCTGGCTCGCCAACGTCTTCGAGATCATCGCCTACGCCTCGCGGGCCTTTGCCTTCTACTATGCGGCGCAATCGCTGCTGGCCGTCCTGCGTGCCTGGTATGGCGGCGCGCAAGACGGACGCAATCGGCGGGTTGCGACTTACTCCGCCCTCGCCGTTCTCGGGGCCGCAGCGGCTGTCTTCGGCACGTCAGCCGAAGGCTGAGCCGAGGGGCGCTTCAGCCCAGCGCGCTTTCCCATTCCGGCTGCTTGAAGCCGACGAGGATGCCGCCGGGATGTTCCACCAGGGGGCGCTTGATGCAGCTCGGATTGGCTTCCATGATCCGCACCGCCTTGGCCGCGTCGAGATCGGCCTTGTCCTCTTCAGGCAGCTTGCGGAAGGTCGTGCCTGCGCGGTTCAGGACGCTTTCCCAACCGGCTGCGGCAACCCACTTCTCCAGCTTGGCCGCATCCGCGCCTTCCTTCTTGTAGTCATGGAAGGTGTAGTCGAGCCCCCGCCCCTCCAACCACTTGCGCGCTTTCTTGACGGTGTCGCAGTTGGGAATGCCGTAGAATTCGAGGCTCAATGTCAGCTCCTTTCAAAGCGGTGGATGCGCGGCGAATCGCACGCGAAGAGAGTATAGTCCTGATAGTAGTCGGCGCGGCCGCGGCCCTGCACGGTTGCGTGCTCGGCCTGGCGCCCCCACGCCTGGGCGCTGGCTTCGTCCTCCCATTCGGACAGCGCGATGACTTCGCCGTCTTCGCTTGCATAGCTCTTGAACGAGATGAAACCGGGCTGGCTGCGGGCCAGCGCCTCCATCGCGTCGGCATCACGGGAATAGGCTTGCGCAT
This sequence comes from Novosphingobium sp. KN65.2, assembly GCF_001368935.1. Classification (NCBI taxonomy): domain Bacteria; kingdom Pseudomonadati; phylum Pseudomonadota; class Alphaproteobacteria; order Sphingomonadales; family Sphingomonadaceae; genus Novosphingobium; species Novosphingobium sp. KN65.2. Next base: position 7,230 of record NZ_CCBH010000165.1, on the reverse strand, counting down.
CGATGTCGGCGCGCTTGCTGTTGCGGAAGACGACGAGGAACATCCAAGCCCCCTATCCCACTCGCCAAGTTCGCGAAAGCGGCGATGACGCAGCCCAGGTACAGGCTCAGGCCGACGGACCCCGCGAAACGCTGGACAAACCGCCCTTGTCGGGACAAAGCGCAAGCCATGAGCGTCAACACCTTCGGCCATATCCTGCGTTTCACCACCTGGGGCGAAAGCCACGGTCCCGCGATCGGCGCGGTCGTCGACGGGTGCCCTCCGGGCCTCGAGATCGACGAAGCGCTCATCCAGCCGTTTCTCGATGCGCGCCGTCCCGGCCAGTCGAAGTTCACGACCCAGCGCCAGGAACCCGATCAGGTCCGCATCCTGTCCGGAGTCTTCGAGGCGCCCGACGGCGTGCGCCGCACCACCGGCACGCCGATCAGCCTGATGATCGAGAACGTCGACCAGCGCTCGAAGGATTACTCCGACGTCGCCAAGGCCTATCGGCCCGGCCATGCCGACTATGCCTACGACGCCAAGTACGGCTTTCGTGACTATCGCGGCGGCGGCCGCAGTTCCGCGCGCGAAACCGCCAGCCGCGTCGCGGCCGGCGCGGTAGCGCGCCTCGTCATCGATGACGTCTCGATCCTCGGTTACGTCTCGGAGATCGGTGGCGACACCATCGACATGGCGAACTTCGATCCCGCCGAGATCGGCCGCAATCCCTTCTTCTGCCCCGATGCCAAGGCCGCTGCACGCTGGGAGAAGATCGTCGACGATGCGCGCAAGTCCGGTTCCTCGGTCGGCGCCGTCGTCGAGTGCGTGGCGACGAACGTGCCCGCAGGCTGGGGGGCGCCTCTCTACGGCAAGCTCGATGCCGACCTCGCCGCCGCGATGATGGGCATCAATGCCGTCAAGGGCGTTGAAATCGGCGACGGCTTTGCGGCCGCACGCCTGACCGGCGAACAGAACGCCGATCCGATGCGGCCCGGCGAACATGGGCCCGACTTCCTTGCCAACCACGCCGGCGGCATCGCCGGAGGCATCTCGACCGGCCAGCCGGTGACCGTGCGCGTCGCCTTCAAGCCCACCAGCTCGATCCTCACCCCGCAGCCGACGGTCACGCGCGAAGGCGAAGCGACCGAACTGTTCACCAAGGGCCGCCACGACCCCTGCGTGGGCATTCGCGGCGTACCGGTGGTAGAAGCGATGATGGCGCTGGTGCTGGCGGACCACAAGCTCCTGCATCGCGGCCAGTGCGGTTGAACGCGATCGGCCGGGTGAGGCGTGAAAGTGCTGCGCGGCCTAGATCACCCGGTTCCTGACCAGCGTCTTTTCGATCGTCGTGCGCTCGACCGCAGGCATGCGGATACCCTGGCTGGCTTCGAAGGCGGGCGGAACCCGGCTCATCGTGGATCGCCACTGAAGCTCCAGCCCGCGATCCGATGCGAACTGCTCGAACTGCGCCAGCACATCCCGCGGCTCGGCACAGAAGTCCACGTAGTCGATTTCGTGGAAGCGGTTATCGGGCAGGCTTTCCTGCGCTTCGCGCATGGCAATTTCGGTCATGGCGACCTGTTCGGCGACATACTCCACCGGGGGTAGATCGCCGAGTTCCTCAAGCCCCCGCGGAATGACGGAATAATGCCCGCGCGCGTTTCCGCAGCGCTCCCGGCGCGCCTTGAGCAGCGATTGCGCCACTTCCATCAGGTCGCGCCGAACGACGACGAAGAGCGCGTCGGGGAAGATCGCGGCCAACGCGGAGATCCGCAGGCTGTTGCAGGGAACCTTGGACAGGAATGGCGCATCGAACTGTTCGGTCAGGCTGGCCACCGAGTTCACCAACCAGCGCTCGCGATGGGGATCCACTTCCTCCGGTTCCACCGCCTCGTGCGTTTCGCTGGGGAAGGCGTGCTGCCAGAAAGCGATGCCCTCGCTGGGCCCGGACGGCCCCGGCGTCCTGCCGACATAGCTGCTGAACTCCGGCGGCACTCGCCAGGTATGCGTGCGCAAGAGCCTGGAAACACGTGCATTGCTCCGGGGGAAGCGCTCGGTGATGTTGTTGATGTAGGCGAAGCGCCAGACCGTCGTCATCGCCTGATAGACGACCGTGGTCCCGGACCGGGGCAAGCCGACGATGAAGATCGGGGGCAGCTTGGGCCCGGTCGCACGGACAGGCACGAATGGAGCAAGGGATGCATCCAGCAGCTTGAGAGCCGAACCGGCAACGCCGCGCGCAACGCGCTCCATTCTGGCGTGCATGTTCAGTTCTTCGTTCCCACTCACACCGCGACTCCGAAACCGCTTTTTTAATCTATAGTTACAGGGAACAGGACCGGAGCCGGGGGAGTCAATTACCCGTTCGGGATAGCGGACCGCAGCACCCCGGCCACCCAAGGTAACCCTTCCGGCATGGTCCGGGTCGGCACTTTCTGCGACCTGCGGAACCCGCAGCAACGCTTTATCGATGAAATCGGTCAATCCGGCTTCGAGTAATCGAGCAATCCGATCAAGCCAATCGAATCATCGCGCTACAAATCGTCATGCGTTGCGCCTATCTCCCTCTCGTCCATTCAACACCCAATCTAGAGGGAAACACGACCATGGGTATCATCGGCAGCACCATCAAGCCGTTCAAGAACACCGCTTTCCAGGCGGGCAAGGACTTCTTCGACGTCACCGAAGCCGACATCGCGGGCAAGTGGGCCGTGTTCTTCTTTTATCCGGCCGACTTCACCTTCGTCTGCCCGACCGAACTGGAAGACCTCGCCGACCAGTACGAAGCACTGAAGGGCATGGGCGTCGAAGTGTTCGGCGTTTCGACCGACACGCACTTCAGCCACAAGGCCTGGCACGACACTTCGGAAAAGATCGGCAAGTGCGGCTACGCTTTCCTCGGTGACCAGAACCACGCCCTGACCAACAACTTCGGCGTTCTGCGCGAAGATTCGGGCCTTGCCGACCGCGCCACCTTCGTGGTCGACCCGGACGGCGTGATCCAGATCATGGAAATCACCTGCGAAGGCGTTGGCCGCAACGCTTCGGAACTCGTGCGCAAGATCAAGGCCGCCCAGTACGTGCGCGCCCACCCCGGCCAGGTCTGCCCGGCCAAGTGGGAAGAAGGCAGCGAGACCCTCGCTCCCTCGCTCGACCTCGTCGGCAAGCTCTGATTTCCTCCGGGTCGTACCGGAGAACGGCGGCCTGAGGGCCGCCTGAAGGACGCGGCTCGGGGCGGATCCCTCCCCCCGAAAGCCCCGGGCCGCGGACCTTCGCAACCTCTCCCAACATTCTCACAGGACCCAACACGATGCTTGATGAAAACCTGAAGCAGCAGCTCTCGCAATATCTCGGCATGCTGCGCGAACCGATCGAACTCGTCGCCTCGCTCGGCGATGATGCCAAGTCGGCCGAAACCCGCGACCTGCTGACCCAGATCGCCGCGCTTTCCGACAAGGTTACCGCCCGTTTCGACGGCGACGACGCGCGCAAGCCCAGCTTCATCATCCGTCGTGCCTCGAACACCGAAGTATGGGTCCGTTTCGCCGGCGTGCCGCTCGGTCATGAATTCACGTCGCTGGTGCTCGCGCTGCTGTGGACCGGCGGCCACCCGCCCAAGGTATCGGACGAGGTCCTCGACCAGATCCGCCAGCTGGAAGGCAACTTCGATTTCGAGATGTACTTCTCGCTCTCGTGCCACAACTGCCCGGACGTCGTTCAGGCGCTGACCCTGATGGCCCTTTACAACCCGCGCATCAACGCCACCCTGATCGAGGGCGGCGCGTTCAAGGACGAAGTCGAAGGCCGCGGCGTCCTCGCCGTGCCCGCCGTCTTCCTGAACGGCGAGATGTGGGGCTCGGGCAAGATGAGCATCGAGGAAATCCTCGGCAAGCTCGACAAGGGTGCGAACGCCAAGGCTGCAGCCAAGCTCGCCGACAAGAAGCCCTTCGAAGTTCTCGTCATCGGCGGCGGTCCCGCCGGCGCCTCGGCCGCGATCTACACCGCGCGCAAGGGCTTCAGCACCGGCATCGCCGCAGAACGCATGGGCGGCCAGGTGATGGACACCATGGGCATCGAGAATTTCATCTCGGTTCCCTACACCGAGGGCCCGAAGCTTGCCGCCGCGCTGGAACAGCACGTGGGTGAGTACGACATCGACACGATGAACCTGCTGCGCGCCGAAAAGCTGATTCCGGCCACCGAGGCCGGCGGCTACCACGAAGTGCAGTTCTCGAACGGCGCCTCGCTCAGGGCCCGCTCGCTGATCCTCACCACCGGTGCGCGCTGGCGCAACCTGGGCGTGCCCGGCGAGGCGGAATACCGCACCAAGGGCGTGGCCTATTGCCCGCACTGCGACGGCCCCCTGTTCAAGGGCAAGCGCGTGGCGGTCATCGGCGGCGGCAACTCGGGCGTCGAGGCGGCGATCGACCTGGCCAACATCGTCGGCCATGTCACCCTGATCGAGTTCGACGCCAGGCTGCGTGCCGACCAGGTCCTGCAGGACAAGCTGCGGTCTATGAAGAACGTCGACATTATCGTCTCCGCCCAGACCACCGAAGTCACCGGCGACGGCGAGAAGGTCAACGGCCTGACCTACAAGAACCGCGAGAGCGGCGAGGAACACCACGTCGAACTCGAAGGTGTCTTCGTCCAGATCGGTCTCGTGCCCAATACCGAATGGCTCAAGGACTCGGGGCTGGAGATGACCCGCTTCGGCGAGATCGTGATCGACGGCAAGGCGGCGACCAACCTGCCCGGCGTCTTCGCCGCAGGCGACGCTACCACGGTACCCTACAAGCAGATCATCATCGCCATGGGCGAAGGATCGAAGGCGGCACTCTCCGCGTTCGACTACCTGATCCGCAACGAGGCGCCCGAAGAGATCGCGCAGGCCGCCCAGGCAGCCTGATCGCACGGCAGCGGTGCCCGGATCGTCCGGCGCACCGCACGGGAAAACCGGACGCGGGCGGGGATCGCAGGATCCCCGCCCGTTTTCGCATTTCGGTCAATGCCGAACGAAAGGCATCAAGCGCAGGGGAAATGAGCATAGGAACCGGCGAAAAAAATCGTGCTGAAATCGCGCATGCGAACGGCAAAATAATGCAAACCCTTGCGGTTGAAAATTTCGCAATCTTCGTATATACTTCGCCACATGACCAACAATATATCGGACTTTCACCGCTTTACGTATAGAGAAGACAAATTCCACGAACTTCGTGACTATTGCGAAGATCATGGCATCTGGATTTGCCAGTCTTTGAGAAGATCTGGACCCATGACTTTCGCGCTCGCAAGAACTGACACAGTCGCGTCGGATCTGCACAGTCGATTTGGGTGAATTTGACTGAGCCCTTTCGGGCTCAGCGCCTTCTTTTCAACACCACGTAGATAGCCCCCTGCCCGCCATGGCGGCGATGCGCGCCGCGAATGGCGACGATGTCGGAGGCATGTTCGCTGGCGGCCAACCAGTCATTGATCTTGGCCCTGATAGCCCCGCGCCGCTCACCGCGATCCATCGCGTCGACCGGCCGGGGTTTTCCCGTCACCACCAGAACCACGCGCGCGCCCATGGCCTTGGCCTGCCCCAGCCCATGCATGAGGCGATGATAGGCGCTGTCCAGCGTCGAGCCATGCAGGTCGAGACTGAAGTCCGGCACAAGCGTACCCTTGGCGATGCGTTTTTCCCATGACCCGTCGAGATGCAACTGCGTCTCGCCCTTCGGCCTGGCCGGTTGGGGTTTTGGCGGCAGCGGCGGCGGCACACGCCCCTTCACCTTCTTCGGCGTCGGTATCGGCGGAGACGAAATGCCGGAACGTTCCGCAGGCGCAGTCGGGACAACCGGGATCGGCTTGCGCTTCTCCAGCGGCGTGACCGTGCGCGCGACACGCGCCCACACTTCCGCCTCGTCGGGCGATAGCTTGCGGCTGGGGCGCCTCATTGCGCGCCGATGCGCTTGAGCGTTCCCTTGGGCAGGAAAATCAGCGCGCTACCCCGGCTGCTCATGCCACCGGCAGTCAGTCGGGCCTGCTCACCCGCACCCCAGAACGTATCGAATCGATTGGCGCCCTTGATTGCCCCGCCAGTGTCCTGTGCGATCCACAACCCACCTGCCTCGCGGCGATCGAGGTCCAGCCAGACCGGCGCCCCGAGCGGCACGAAACGCGGATCAGCCGCAAGCGAACTGAGCGGGCGCACCGGCACATTGAGAGCGCCGAGCGGACCCTCGCCCTTGAGTTCCCTGAAGAAGACCCACGAACGGTTCTCCCGCATCAGGGCCGCACCCTCGGCCGGGTAATCGCGGATGTACCGGATGATCCCCTGCATCGAGCCGGGATACTGACCCGGACCGGAACCGATCAGGCCGCGTTCGCGCATAAGCCCGCCGATGCCGGTGTAAGGCTGGCCGTTCTGCCCGGCATAGCCGATCCGGACAACCGAACCGTCGGGCGCACGCAAGCGCCCCGAACCCTGCACCTGCAGGAAGAACACTTCGACCGGGTCGGCCGCCCAGGCGATCTCCAGCCCGCGCCCCATAAGCGCGCCCTGCTCGATCTCCGCCCGGTCGTAATAAGGCACGAAGCGGCCGTCGCGATCGTAACGGCCCAGCGGCATGCGACCGCTCTCCAGCGGCTGCGCATCGCCCGGCCGCGCCCGTACGAGGTCGGGCGGCAGGCCGTAGATCGGTACGTCATAGCCCGGGCGGCGAATGCGCGAGCCTGCAATCTCCGGTTCGTAGTATCCGGTCGCGAAAGCAGATCCGTCGCCGACGCGCGCGGCTTCGAAGAACGTGGTGAAAAACTGCGGCGCGGTCGCAGGCGCCCAACTGGCCGCAGCGACACAGGCCTGGCGCCAGTCCTCCGGCCGGGTGAGCCCGCTGCCATCGGCGCGCGCCGTTACCCGCGGGCAGCTTTCACGGAACGAGGCCAGCGCGGAAACCGCGTCGGACTGCCCGAGTCGCAAAGCGGCGATGGCCGGCCCTTGCCGCACGCCGAGGGCGAGGGCCGATTCGGCGGTCGGTGGCGCAACCGGCGGCGTCACCGGTCCGCTCACGCTGCCGCCCGGGATCAGTCGCACGCACGAGGCCAGCAGAACGGCGAGCGAGAGAGCGGCGATCTTGCGCGCGGGAGCGCCGATGCTGCCCGATGCGCGCTTGTCCTCCGGTGCTTTACCTGCGGTATGAAATGCCTGCCGCAAGACCATGCTCCCCAGACGGAACGGGGCCGGGGAAACCGCCCCCCCCCCCCCCC
>NZ_CCBH010000164.1:0-24552 GCF_001368935.1 Novosphingobium sp. KN65.2 | reverse complement strand
GGGGCGCATGACGACGCGTCCGAAGGGTTGGCCTTCCATGACGAAGCGATGCGCTTCCTCGACCTCGCACAAGGCGAATTCATGCTCGATCGGCATCTGGATTTCGCCCCGGGCAGCGCTTTCGAGCAATTCCGATACGACGGCATGGCCGCGCGGGGTGTGCATGGCATGAGCGATCGAAATGCCGGCGACGTTCAGCCCGTGCATGATCATCTCCAGATAGCCGAACTGGGGCATCCGGGCGCTGGCGACACCGGCAATCGCGTAGCGGGCTCCCGGACGCACGGTCTGGACGATGGAATCCTTTTCCATGCCGGCGCCGGAGTCGATGACGAGGTCGAAGCCCTTGCCGAAGGTGATTTCACGGAAGCGCTTGACCCGGTCGGGATCGCGATAATCGATGGCATGGTCCAGCCCGAGCGGGGCGATGCGAGACAGGCGTTCGTCGCCAAGGGCGGTGCCGGTGACCTTGGCGCCCGCGGCCTTGGCAAGCTGGACCGCGGCGATGCCGACGCCCAGCGTCGCGCCGTGGACCAGCACGTCCATGCCCGGCCGGACCTGCCCGAAGGCATGGAGGCTGTCGTGCGCGGTACCGAAGGTGAGCGGGACGACGGCGGCAAGGGCAAGGTCCATGCCTTCGGGAACGTGCCAGACGCTGCCCTGCGGCGCGGCGAAAAGCTCGGCATGGCTGCCGCCGAAATTGAAGCCGACGACGCGGTCGCCGATGCGAAAGCCGGTGACGGTGCTGCCCAGTGCTTCAACCGTGCCCGCCGCCTGGCATCCGGCGATATGCTGCTGATCTTCGAAAGGGATCAGGTGTCGGCAGACCATGTCCATCCCCTCGACGGAAATGTAATCTACCCGGATCAGCACGGCGTCTTCGGCCAACTGCGGATCGGGCACGGATCCGTAGCGCAGGACCTCCGGTCCGCCGTTTTCCAGATAGTAGGCCGCCTTCACCCCAATCCCTCTGCAATGCTTTGCAACATGTTAAATAGGAACGGGGTTATAATCACTTCAAGTGACATATCAGCAATTTAACTTAGCTGGGTTAGCAAATTCTGTGGACGGCTTCCGGTCTTCGCCCGCCGATCAGTCGCGCGCGAAAAGCTGGCCGAGATCCGCGAAGGCTTTCATTTCAATGGCATTTCCCGATGGATCGCGAAAGAACATCGTCGCCTGCTCGCCGGGCTGACCGGGAAAGCGCACGTGCGGGGCGATGACGAATTCCATGCCGCCTGCGGTCAGCCGATCCGCCAGTTCGTGCCATTGGTCTAGCGTGAGGACCACGCCGAAGTGCGGGACGGGGACGTCATGGCCATCGACCGGGTTTGCGCCGGCGTCGGGCGGGGTCATGTCCGGCACGCAATGGGCAACGATCTGGTGTCCGAAGAAGTCGAAGTCGATCCACTCGTCGCTGCTGCGCCCTTCCGGACAGCCCATCAGGTCGCCCCAGAAGCTCCGGGCGGCCGCAAGGTCGTGGACGGGGAAGGCGAGGTGGAACGGGCGCAGCGACATGGCGGCAGAGTTACGGGCAAGGCACGGTGAGGCCAAGCGCGATCTGCGCTCCGACCGGCCTGTCAGGGCGCTGCGTATTCCTCCGCCCGGACCTGGCGCGCAAGCTTGCGTCGGCCGAAGCGGGCGATCACGGCGCGGCCCAGCGACTGTCCCGGACGCTCCACCAGCCGATAGGTCGCATAGGCCAGCCCATAGGCGATGGGCGCGGTGATCGCGAAAGTCAGGGCGAAGCGGGCGGCTGCGGGGATGTCCTGCGCCCATCCCTCGATGGTCCAGGCGGCCACGCGGTGGAGGATCAGCAGATGGACGAGGTAGACCCCGTAGGACAGTTCGCCCAGCCAGTGGAACGGCGGTGCGCCCAGCAGCCGGGAGAGCCGGTCGATCCACGGTATCGCCCGCCAGTGCACCAGCGCGAAGAAGCCGAGGAAGATGCCCTCGCGCACGACGAGATGGAGCAGGTCAGTCTTGCCGCCGACCGGGATGGCCACCAGCGCGGCGGCAACTACGAGGCAGGCCCCCGCATTTCTCTCCAGCGCCGCCGCGATCAGCATGCCGGCCGCGAACAGGTGCATCTTGAGCGGCAGGAAGGAGGGCATCGGATAGGCTGCGCCCAGCGCCCCGGTCAGCAGGGCGATCGATACCGCGAGGATCGAGACGCACAGCGCGGTTCCGATCCAGCCGAGCCGGCCGGCAAGGAGCACGGCGAAGGGAAACACCGCGTAGAACTGCATCTCCAGCCCCAGGCTCCAGTCGGGCAGGGGGGTGCGGAAGGCATATTCGGGCAGGATTCCGAACAGGTAGGTTACGTGAAGCAGGACGTTCGAGGCGCTGGCGTCGGTATAGCGTTCCGGCGCCTGCAGGGGCTGGCCGAGGAAGCTGTCGATCAGGACACGGTCGGCGTAGATCGCCTTGCCCGCCAGCAGCGCGGCGGCGAGCAGGACGAAATAGAGCGGGGAGATCCGGAAGAAGCGCCGGGTCCAGAAGGCAGCCCAGGTGGCGGGGCGCACCCAGTCTTCCCTGTCCTTTCGCAGCTGGAACTGGAAAGTCATCAGGAAGCCGGACAGCAGGATGAACAGGTCGACGCCCAGGTCCGGCTTGCCGAGGATCGGGAGGGAATAGCCGGTAAGGATCAGGCAATGGCCGATCAGTACCCACAGCGCGGCAAGGCCGCGCAGGCCGTCGAGACATTCGATCCTGTTCAAACGCTACTCCTGCCCTGCGCCGTGGGGCCTCTTGCGGCGGTGCGACCCGCGATCCGGGCCGGTGCAGGGCATCGCCCCGGGGCCGGCCCCGGAAAGCGAACTCGCCGATCGGGGCGGCGCTTTCCATCGGCTTTCGACCGATGGAGGCGCAGCCTCGGGTAAACGAGTGGCGGGAGAATGCGTTCATCGGCTCGCCGCGCGCAGGCAAGCATTCGGCGCGCGGCGAGTGTCCCGGGAATCCCCCGCAGGCTGGCCCTGCGGGGGCAAGGGGTTAAAGGGAGACGCGCGCGTAGGCGCTCAGGCGTTCGCCGGTGCCCTTGTCGCCATATTCCACGGCTGCGGCGCGGTGCCGGTCGATCGAGGTGTCCGAGTAGAGCACGCCCACCGCAATCGGCCCGAAGCTCTGCTCGGCGCCCACGTACCAGTTGGCGTAGTTGCCGTCCGGACGCAGGCGCGTGCTCCTGGCATCGCCGTTCGAATTGCCGAACGCATAGCCGCCGCCGGCATAGGCGGTGATCGGCGTGCCGGGCAGGCCGACGCCAAGGTCGGCGCCGGCATGGCCATAGCTGCCGCCGATGGCATCCTGAGACGGCGCGTAGCTGACACTCAGGGCCAGTTGTGCCGGTCCCAGCGTGCGGGCTGCGCGCCCTTCCAGTTCCACGTAGTCCAGGTTCTTCGCGCCATCATCGGCCCCGGCAAACAGGTGACCGGCAATCCCTGCGGAAAGATCCCAGCCCGCCGCCGAGGTGGAATAGCGCGGGGCGATGGTGAAGCCCCAATCGCTGCCGCCGTGACGCCGGCTGCCGCGCAGGGTGGCGACGCTGGCCGAGATCGAGAGATCATGGCTCAGGGCGAGCGTGCCTTCGGCGCGCAGGGCCGGGGCGCTGTCGCTCCAGCTCAGGCCGTCCTCGCGATAGTCGGTCGTGGCCTCGATGCTGGCGCCGGTCTGCTCCATGGATTGCGCACAGGCCGGGGCGGATGCGAGGATGAGCGGCAGGGCAACGGCAAGGGCGTAGTGTGGGTTAAGGGACAAGTCTTTTCCTTGGTTCGATTCAATTGACGGCCAGCGAACGCACCGCCTCGATGGCGGCAAGCGCAGACGGGCGGTCCGCTTCTGCAGCAGAGGCGAGGAATTTCAAGATCTTCCCGTGATGTGCGGCCACCAGCTTCTCGAGACGTTCCGTTGCGTTCGCGCAGGGGCCGTATGCGGTCTGTCCGAGAACCTTGGTGGGGGCAATCGTGCTGGTCAGCGCCGGCGTGTTCGCGCCCATCTTGATGTGGCGCTCGACGGAGACGGTAGCGGTGAGATCGCAGCGGGTGCTGTGGGCGCGGGTGGGGGCGCCCGTCCTGCGGACCTTCGCATCGGTCTCGATCACGCCGCGATACTCAACGGCATGGTTCGCACCGCTGTGGTGGATGTCGATGGAGTGGGTGGGAGCGGTTGCAGCGACGAGGGCAAGCGGAATCAGGGCCAGCGACATATCAATCCATCTCTATCTGCTTAAAAATCAGGCAAGAGTGATCAAAAAATGATCATGCCCCGGATAGAGCCGCTTCAATTCCCGATTGTTTCCCGAAAGTCTCGTTGTCGTGCTGCACGCGATCCGCACCGGTAGCCGAAAAGACAAAAGGCCGGCGCTGCGGGGCAGCACCGGCCTTCATGTCAGTCTGCGATGGACGGTCAGATGTGGATCGGCTTGCCCGTCACTGCCATCGCCGCTTCCTTGATCGCTTCCGAATGGGTCGGGTGCGCGTGGCAGGTGTAGGCGATGTCTTCGCTGGTGGCGCCGAATTCCATGGCCTGCGCGGCCTGGGCGATCATGGTGCCGGCGACCGAGGCGATGCACCACACGCCGAGCACGCGGTCGGTCTCGGCATCGGCGATCACCTTCACGAAGCCGTCGGGCTCGTGGTTGGTCTTCGCGCGCGAATTGGCGAGCATCGGGAACTTGCCGACCTTGACCGCACCGCGTTCCTTGGCTGCTTCCTCGGTCAGGCCGACGCCGGCGATCTCGGGGAAGGTGTAGACGACGCCGGGGATGACATCGTGGTTCACGATGCCGGTCAGGCCCGCGATGTTCTCGGCTACGGCAATGCCTTCGTCCTCGGCCTTGTGCGCGAGCATCGGGCCGGGGATGACGTCGCCGATGGCCCAGACGCCGTCGACCTTGGTCGCGAAGTCGTGGTCGGTCTCGATCTGGCCGCGCTGGTTCAGCTCAAGCCCGATCTTGTCGAGGCCGAGGCCTTCGGTGTTGGGACGACGGCCGATCGAAACGAGCACCGCGTCGGCCTCGATCACTTCGGCATCGCCGCCAGCGGCAGGCTCGACGGTGACCTTGGCCTTCTTGCCCTTCACCTCGACGCCGGTCACCTTGGTGCCCAGCTTGAGCGTCATGCCCTGCTTCTTGAACAGCTTGCCCGCTTCCTTGCGGACTTCGCCGTCCATGCCGGGCAGGAGCTGGTCGAGGAATTCGACGACGGTCACTTCCGCGCCGAGACGGCGCCAGACCGAGCCGAGCTCGAGGCCGATCACGCCGCCGCCGATGACGACCATCTTCTTGGGAACCGAGGCCAGTTCCAGCGCGCCGGTGGAATCGACGACGACGCCCTTGTCATTGTCGATCTCGACGCCGGGCAGGGGCGTGACCGAGGAGCCGGTGGCGATGACGATGTTCTTGGCGGTCACCGACTTGCCGGCGACTTCGACGGTGTGCGCGTCCCTGAACTGCGCATAGCCCTTGAGCCAGTCGATCTTGTTCTTCTTGAACAGGAACTCGATGCCGCCGGTCAGGCCCTTCACCGAATCCCGGCGCTGGCCGTGCATGGCCTCCAGGTCGAGTTCGGGCGTGACCTTGACGCCCAGCTTGGTCATCGCGCCGCTGGCGGCCTGCTCGAAGTATTCCGAGGCATGGAGCATCGCCTTGGAGGGAATGCAGCCGACGTTGAGGCACGTGCCGCCCAGCGTCTCGCGCCCTTCGGCGCAGGCGGTCTTGAGGCCGAGCTGTGCGGCGCGGATAGCGGCAACGTAGCCGCCCGGGCCGGCACCGATGACAAGGACGTCGTAATCGTAATCAGCCATGTGAGGCCTCCGTACGCTCGTGCCCGAAGCAGGTGCGGCACGAGGGGAAAATAGTCATTTCAGCACAAGTGAAAACCCCGCCCGGTCCGTCGATCCTCGAAGGTGGGCGGGGTGATCGGGATCAAAGGTCGATCAGGAGTCGGGTGGGATCCTCGATCGCTTCCTTGATGGTCTTGAGCGCGGTGACCGCCTCGCGACCGTCGATGATGCGGTGATCGTAGGACAGGGCGATGTACATCATCGGCCGGATGACGATTTCGCCGTTGCGCACGACCGGACGGTCCTCGATGCGGTGGAGGCCCAGCACTGCCGACTGCGGCGGGTTGATGATCGGAGTCGACATCAGGCCGCCGAACACGCCGCCGTTGGAAATCGTGAAGGTACCGCCCTTCATGTCTTCCATGGTCAGCGTGCCTTCCTTGGCGCGCTTGCCGTAGTCGGCGATGGCCTGCTCGATTCCGGCGAAGCCCAGCTTGTCGCAGTCGCGCACGACCGGAACGACGAGGCCGTTCGGGGCCGAGACCGCGATCGAGATGTCGACGTAGTCGTGATAGACGATCTCGTCGCCGTCGATCTGCGCGTTGACCGCCGGGATGTCCTTGAGCGCAAGGACCGAAGCCTTGGCGAAGAAGGACATGAAGCCGAGCTTGATGCCGTGCTTCTTGGCAAAGACGTCCTTGTACTTCTCACGCGCTTCCATGACTGCCGACATGTCGACGTCGTTGAAGGTGGTGAGGAGGGCGGCATTGTCCTGCGCGCTCTTGAGGCGCTTGGCGATGGTCTGGCGCAGGCGCGTCATCTTGACGCGTTCTTCCTTGCGCGCCGGCGCTGCAGCGGCGACCGGAGCGGCTGAGGCAGGCGCGGAAGCCGGCTTGTTCCTGGCGGCCGCGATCACGTCGTCCTTGGTGATGCGCCCGTCCTTGCCGGTGCCCTTGATGGTCGAGGGATCGATGCCGTATTCCAGCACCGCGCGGCGCACGGCCGGCGAGAGGACCGAGGCGCCCGAGAGGGCCTCTTCGGCGGCGACCGGCGCGGCTGCCGGTGCAGCAGCGGCGGGAGCCGGCGTTTCGGCCTTGGCCGCGGCTTCCTTCTTTGGAGCCGGGGCGGCGCCCGAACCTTCCTCGATGGTGGCGATCAGCGCACCGACGGTGACGGTGTCGCCTTCGGCGGCGAGCTGCTGGCCCATGGTGCCGGCGTGCGGCGCCATGACGTCGATGGCGACCTTGTCGGTCTCGAGGCTGGCGATCGGCTCGTCAGCGGCAACCGCCTCGCCGGGCTGCTTGAGCCACTGGCCGATGGTGGCCTCGGATACGGATTCGCCGAGCGTGGGGACCTTGACTTCGGTGGACATGGGTTATCTCAAGCCTTCTGCTTGCGTCGGAGTTCGTCACGGACGGAAAGGTGGAGTGCTTCGGCCACCAGCGCAGCCTGTTCGGCGGCATGGCGCTTGGCAAGGCCGGTTGCGGGCGAGGCCGAAGCGTTGCGGCCCGCGTAGCGCGGACGGCACGAGGATACGCCGGCTTCCTTGGCGGATTCCTCGATCAGCGATTCGACGAAGAACCAGGCGCCGTTATTCTTCGGCTCTTCCTGGCACCAGACGATCTCCTCGAGGTTCTTCATGCGCGAGAGGCGCAGGGCCAGCGGTTCGCCCGGGAAGGGGTAGAGCTGCTCGATGCGGATGATCTGGGTGTCGTCGATCTCGTTCTGGTCGCGCGCTTCGAGCAGGTCGTAGGCGACCTTGCCCGAACACAGGATGACCTTCCTGGTGTTCTCGTCGCTCGGCGCCTTCGGGTCCGACAGGATGCGGAAGAAGTGGCCTTCGCCCACGAAGTCCGAAGCCGGAGACTTCGCCATCGGATGGCGCAGCAGCGACTTGGGCGTCATGATGATCAGCGGCTTGCGGAACGGACGGTGCATCTGCCGGCGCAGCACGTGGAAGTAGTTGGCCGGGGTGGTGATGTTGCACACCTGGATGTTGTCCGAGGCGCAGAGCTGCAGGTAGCGCTCGAGGCGGGCCGAGGAGTGTTCCGGACCCTGGCCTTCGTAGCCGTGCGGCAGCAGCATCACGAGGCCGTTGGCGCGCAGCCACTTGGCTTCCGATGCGGCGATGTACTGGTCGATGATGATCTGCGCGCCGTTGGCGAAGTCGCCGAACTGCGCTTCCCACAGGACCAGGGTCTTCGGATCGGCGCTGGCATAGCCGTACTCGAAGCCGAGCACGCCATATTCCGAAAGCGTCGAGTTCAGCACCTCGAAGCTGCCGTGGGGCAGGGTGTCGAGCGGGGTGTACTTGCGCTCGGTCTTCTGGTCGACCCAGACGGCGTGACGCTGCGAGAAGGTGCCGCGTTCGCAGTCCTGTCCGGACAGGCGCACGCCGTAGCCTTCGGAGACGAGGCTGCCGAAAGCGAGCGCTTCGGCCGTGGCCCAGTCGAAGCCTTCGCCGGTCTTGAACATCTCGTCCTTCGCCTGGATCACGCGGGCGAGGGTCTTGTGGATGGTCAGGTCATCGGGAACCGTGGTCAGCGTGCGTCCGAGGCTGTCGAACAGCTTGCCCTCGATGCCGGTGTGCACGTTGCGGCGTGCTGTTTCCGGATCGACCGGCTTGTTGAAGCCGCTCCAGCGCCCGCCGAACCAGTCGGCATGGTTGGCCTTGTAGGTCTTGGCCGCCTCGAATTCCTCTTCGAGGTGATTGTTGAAGGCTTCCACCGTCTCGGCAAGGAAGGCGTCATCGATCACGCCTTCGGCCTTCAGGCGCTCGGCGTAGATGGTGCTGACCGAGGGGTGCTTCTTGATCTGCGCGTACATCAGCGGCTGCGTGAAGCTGGGCTCGTCGCCTTCGTTATGGCCGAAGCGGCGGTAGCACCACATGTCGATCACGATGTCGCGGCCGAAAGTCTGGCGATAGTCGATCGCCAGCTTGCAGGCGAAGGTCACCGCGGCCGGATCGTCGCCGTTGACGTGCAGGATCGGCGCCTGGACACCCTTGGCGACATCGGTCGGGTAGGGCGAGTTGCGCGCGAAGTTCGGCGTCGTGGTGAAGCCGATCTGGTTGTTGATGACGAAGTGGATGCAGCCGCCGGTGTTGTAGCCGGCAACGCCCGAAAGGCCGAAGCATTCCCAGACCACGCCCTGGCCCGCGAAGGCCGCGTCGCCGTGGATCAGCACCGGCAGGACCTGCTTGTGCTTGGCGCCGGGACCGACATCGTCGCCGATGTCGTCGTGGAAGACCTGATAGGCGCGGACCTTGCCGAGCACGACCGGGTCCACCGTTTCGAGGTGGGAGGGGTTGGGCATCAGGCTCATGTGGACCTTGATGCCGTCGAACTCGCGGTCCGTCGAAGTGCCCAGGTGGTACTTCACGTCGCCCGAACCGCCGACGTCCTCGGGGTTGGCGGTGCCGCCGGAGAATTCGTGGAAGATGACCTTGTAGGGCTTGGCCATCACGTTGGCGAGTACGTTGAGGCGGCCGCGGTGGGCCATGCCGTAGACGATCTCCTTGACGCCCTGGGCGCCGCCGTACTTGATCACCGACTCCAGCGCCGGGATCATCGATTCACCGCCGTCGAGGCCGAAACGCTTGGTGCCGACGTACTTCTTGCCGAGGAACTTCTCGTACTGTTCGCCGCGCACGACGGCCTGAAGGATCGCCTTCTTGCCCTCGGGGGTGAACTCGATTTCCTTGTCGGCGCCTTCCATCCGATCCTGGAGGAAACGGCGTTCCTCGACATCGGCGATGTGCATGTATTCGAGGCCGACCTTGCCGCAGTAGTTGGCGCGCAGGATCCGCACCAGTTCGCGCACGGTGGTCCACTCGAGGCCGAGGTTGCCGCCGACGAAGACCGGACGGTCGAGCGCGTCGCCGGTGAAGCCGTGGTACTCGGGGGTGAGGTCTTGCGGCAGCTTGCGCTGGTTGAGGCCGAGCGGGTCGAGGTCCGCCGCCAGGTGACCGCGCACGCGATAGGTGCGGATCAGCATCATGGCGCGGATCGCGTCGGCGGCAGCCTGGTCGAGGCTGGCCTGATCGACCTTCTTGCCGCCCTTGGCGGCGGCCTTCTCGATCTGGACCTTGAGGGCCGTGGGATCGAGGCCCTGGGTGAGGTCGTCCTCGAACTCGGCGCCTACGCGCGGCCAGTTGTTGCGCTGCCAGCTCGGTCCGGGCTGGGGGCCGTCCATGCCGAGGTCCGGAGTGAAATCGAGATTTTCGTTGCCCATCGGAATCACCTTACCTCGTCGGATTAACAGCCCGACGTTACCGAGCAATCAGTTGGAAGCCGGCTGGTTCCCGGGGAGGAAAACCTGGCTGGCCATCTATGCAGTTATAATTCTGCCTGTACTTGGCGACCCGGCGCATGGCCAGGCGGGGCGTGCCCCGCCAGACACATGCGCCGACCTGATCGTCAGGCGAATTCCTTGAGGGCTTCCACAAGGGTTTCACCGAGCAGCGAGGGGCTGGCCGCAACGCGGATGCCAGCTTCTTCCATGGCTGCGATCTTGTCTTCGGCGCCGCCCTGGCCGCCCGAGACGATGGCACCGGCGTGGCCCATGCGGCGTCCCGGAGGGGCGGTGCGGCCCGCGATGAAGCCGGCCATCGGCTTCTTGCGGCCACGCTTGGCCTCGTCCTTGAGGAACTGCGCGGCTTCTTCTTCGGCCGAGCCGCCGATCTCGCCGATCATGATGATCGACTTGGTCTCGTCGTCGGCGAGGAAGAGTTCGAGCACGTCGATGAAGTTGGTGCCGTTGACCGGGTCGCCGCCGATGCCGACTGCGGTGGTCTGGCCAAGACCGGCGTTGGTGGTCTGGAACACCGCTTCATAGGTCAGCGTGCCCGAGCGCGAGACCACGCCGACCGAACCCTTCGAGAAGATGTTCGCGGGCATGATGCCGATCTTGCATTCACCGGGAGTGAGCAGGCCGGGGCAGTTCGGGCCGATGAGGCGCGACTTCGAACCGGTCAGGGCGCGCTTGACGCGGACCATGTCGAGCACCGGAACGCCCTCGGTGATGGCGACGATCAGTTCGATTTCGGCATCGATGGCTTCGAGGATCGCGTCGGCGCAGCCCGAAGGCGGAACGTAGACGCACGAAGCGTTGGCGCCGGTCACGGCCTTGGCTTCGGCGACCGTGTCGAACTGGGGCAGGCCCAGATGGTCGGTGCCGCCCTTGCCGGGGGTGACGCCGGCAACCATCTGCGTGCCGTAGTCGAGCGCGGCCTGCGTGTGGAAGCTGCCGGTCTTGCCGGTCATGCCCTGGGTTATGACCTTGGTATTCTTGTCGACGAGAATGGACATGGATCTTTTCCTGTTCCTGAACGTGGAAGCAGCCGGTTAGGCTGGGGAGGTTCCAAGAAACTATTTGCGTCGTGCGATACTGGCGAGATTGTCAGGCCAGCATCGCGCGACGGATATTTCCTCAGGCCAGCGAGCCGTCGATGCCCTTGCAGGCGACCAGCAGTTCCTTGACCGCGTCGATCGAGACCTGCAGGCCGGCCTTGGCCTTCTCGTCGAGCGAGATCTCGATGACTTCCTCGACGCCGTCCTTGCCGATCTTCACCGGCACGCCGACGTAGAGACCGTCGACGCCGTACTGGCCGTCGAGGTAGGCGGCGCAGGGCAGGATGCGCTTCTGGTCGCCGAGGTAGGATTCAGCCATCGCGATGGCCGAGGCCGCCGGCGCGTAGAAAGCCGAGCCGGTCTTGAGCAGGCCGACGATCTCGCCGCCGCCGTTGGCAGTGCGCTTGACGATCTCGTCGATGCGCTCCTGGGTCGACTTGCCCATCTTGATGAGGTCGGGAACCGGGATGCCCTTGACGGTCGAGTATTCGACGACCGGGACCATGGTGTCGCCGTGGCCGCCCAGCACGAAGCTGGTGACGTCGCGGACCGAAACGCCGAATTCCCAGGCGAGGAAGGTCGAGAAGCGTGCCGAGTCGAGCACGCCGGCCATGCCGACGACCTTGTTGTGGGGCAGGCCGGAGAATTCGCGCAGCGCCCAGACCATCGCGTCGAGCGGGTTGGTGATGCAGATCACGAAAGCGTCGGGGGCGTACTGCTTGATGCCTTCGCCGACCGACTTCATGACCTTGAGGTTGATGCCCAGCAGGTCGTCGCGGCTCATGCCCGGCTTGCGGGGAACGCCTGCGGTGACGATGACGACGTCGGCGCCGGCGATGTCGGCGTAGTCATTGGTGCCGGTGATGGCGGCGTCGAAGCCTTCGACGGGACCGCACTGCGACAGGTCGAGAGCCTTGCCCTGGGGGATGCCTTCGGCGATGTCGAACAGGACGATGTCGCCCAGTTCCTTCTGCGCAGCGAGGTGCGCGAGGGTGCCGCCGATGTTGCCGGCGCCGATAAGGGCAATCTTCTTACGAGCCATGATGCGTGCTTGTCCTTCCCAATGGCGGGACCTCGGACGTAAAAGGCGGCCTGCTTTGTCCCGCATAAGGCAGGTGCCGTCAGTTGCGAAGGGGGCCCTACGCCCCTCTCAACGACATTGCAACCGCGAAACGACGCGGACAGGCCACAAGCTTGCACTTTTAATTGATAACAGTTCGCAATTGCAATAGCGGCGATCAAACAAGCCGTTCGAGCGCGATATTTCAACGATTTGGCAAGGTTTGTGCGAGTCTTGCGCCGCGCGGGACATGTCTCTTGCCGATCCCGGGGCATGGCAAGAGGGCCGGGCCGAATTGCCCGAAAGGTGGGTCGTACAGACCTCGGTGCCTCTCCGACGCGTTGATTCGGACTGCCCGTCGTCCAGTCGGTCCAAGGATCGGTCGTCGTGCGCAGGGGATGCTGCGCACGTGCGGCTTCAACAGGCCCGAAGCGGGTTGCAGGTGCCGGACGGTGGAGTGATGGCGTACCCCGGGGCGGGCGTGAGGTCAGCCGTGGCGGGCGATCTTGCGGGCCAGGGCGTCGGCCATGCGGCGGTCGAGCTGGCGGCAGATCGAGATCCACCAGCGGCAGCTTTCCTCGTCGCTGGCGGCCTTGGCGGCTTCTGCATTTTCGCGCGCATGGGCAGCGGCCGAGAGGCCGTGGCGGGCGAAGTGGCGCAGGGCCTCGGTCAGCATCCGCTGGTCGTTCGCCGCCTGCATCGGCAGGTGCATCTGTTCGGAATAGGCGGCGATGGCCCGGCGGGCGGAGCCACCGAGGATGGGCTTGCAGCCGTTGTCGTTGACCGCACCCAGGGGGGCGGAGGGACACAGGGCACGAACAATCGCAGGGCTCTTTCCGCCATAGGCAGCGGCAAAGCGGATCGTCATGTCAGGCAGGCCCTTTGTGTCGTTGTTCTGATCTGGACCCTTATGGCAGTCAGGCTCTAAGCCTTTGTAATGGCCTATGGTTGCCGAATTCTTGCCGGGGCGTCCCGATGCCCCGAAAGGGGACGGATTGCGCCGGTTCAGCTGCCCGGCTGGGCGATCCAGCGGCCGCTGTTGGCGTATTGCGGCTTGATGTCGCCGGTCTCGGGCAGCTTCTGTGCGCGGTAGAGCGCATCGCCGCCGCGCTCGCGAATGGCATCGGAATAGAGCGGGACGGGCGCGGCTCTGGTTGGGGTCGCTGGCGTGTCGGCTGGACTTGCCGCGGCCGTGAACGATGCGTCCTGCGCAGCGAACTGGCGCTGGATCGCCACCGGATCGAGCGTGTCCGCCGCAGCCGCGGCGAGGGCGGCGGTGTCGCGACGGTGCGGCGCG
Organism: Novosphingobium sp. KN65.2; assembly: GCF_001368935.1. Lineage (NCBI taxonomy): Bacteria > Pseudomonadati > Pseudomonadota > Alphaproteobacteria > Sphingomonadales > Sphingomonadaceae > Novosphingobium > Novosphingobium sp. KN65.2. The sequence goes on along the minus strand of NZ_CCBH010000164.1, from coordinate 11,066 downwards.
GCAACCGGCTCGCCGCCGAGGTAGGCGAAGCGGAAGGCGCCCGGGCGGCCCGCTGCACCATGGAAGCTGTAGAAGCGATGCGCCCCGATGGTGCCGAGGTAGTCGAGGCTCGCGGCCCAGTAGGGATGGACCTGCACGGTGTGGTAATGCGTCGCCAGGCCGACGGGCGCATAGACGTAGCCCGACAGGGCGGCGCGCGCGACCTGCATCGCCCGGTCCCAGAAATAGCGCGAGGGCTTGCGGGCGAGCGAGCCGTCGCAGGTGAACGAAAACTGGCAGCCGCTGGCGCGTTCCGATCCTTCGTAGACCACGCCGCAAACGGTGCCGGGATAGGCCGGGTGGGCCACCCGGTTAAGCACGACCTGCGCGACGGCGCGCTGGCCGGCTTCGGCCTCGCTTGCGGCTTCATAGTATATGGCTGCGGTCATGCACTGCAGGGCGCGGGTGCGGTCGACGCCGCTGGCATCGATGTTGAGCGGGCGGGCAAGGGGCCGGGTTCCGCTCGCCGCTGCCGCAGCATCCCCGGCATCGGAATGCACGCCTTCGCCTGTCTGCAGGGGCGCGGTTTCCTGTTCGAGATAGTAGAAGGCGGAGCCCGGAAAGCTCGATCCGGCGCGCTCGAAGGGCATCGGCTCGAGGGTCTGCGCCTCGGCCGAGGCATCGGCGATGGAGAAGCGGCCCCAGTTTCCCGGCGAAGCGAAGGCGGGCAGGGCGATCGCGGCAAGGCCGGCAAAGCCTGCCGCCCAGCGCCGCTGCAGATGGGCGCGGTGGGCGTGGCGGTTCCTGCGCCCGCGCTCGAACCGGGCCGCGAAGTCGCGCGGGGGCGCCTCGCTTTCGCCGATCGGGGCAATCAGGGCAGGTGGCTCGGTCAATCGGTTCCTTTCGGTCGCCGCGTCAGCGTGCATCGGCGGCGCATCCTGCGCCTAACCCGCTTCGCGATCTGGCGCATCCGGCCTGTCACGGCCGTCCCGAAGCGATACACCGCGCCCTTTTACCCTTAACCGGTAAACAAATCTCTCGCGCGATCAGGTGCTTGCGTTGCCGCGCTTGCAAGGCCTGCAACGCCGCAGTATCCGCCCGGCCACGTCACGGGTTGTCCGGCTTGCCGGACCGAAGAGGGAAGCCGGTTCAAATCCGGCGCTGTCCCCGCAACTGTGACCGGGGAGTTCCGTCCCGAATGGCCACTGGCGGCTTGTGACAAAGCGCCGGGAAGGTGGGGCGGCGCGACGATCCGGGAGCCAGGAGACCTGCCCGAGATGGTCGTTCCGCGCCGGGCGGGTTGGACCGGAATGCAGCGAGTCATGCGCCGATACAGGTGCAGCCTCAGCCACGAGCGACACTTCGTTCAGGTTGGAGGTTTTGTACGTGAAGTATCTGTTTCTGCTCGGCACCGCGCTTGCCGTTTCCACGCCCGCCCTCGTTTCCCCGGCCCTGGCCGACGAGGTGGACAACACCATCGTCGTCACCGCCACGCGCACCGAGACGCCGCTGAGCCAGGTGGGCCAGTCGGTAAGCGTCGTCACCCGCGACGAGATCGAACGCACACAGGCGACGCAGGCGACCGAGGTGCTTGAGCGCCTGCCGGGCGTGACCGTTTCGGGCACCGGCGGCTTCGGCCAGATCACCAGCGTCTTCCTGCGCGGTGCGGAAAATGCCCAGAGCCTCGTGCTGATCGACGGTGTGCGCATCAACGATCCGGGCGATGTGGCCGGTGGCTTCGATTTCGGCGGTCTCACCATCGGCCAGTTCGACCGGGTCGAAGTGGTTCGCGGCTCTTCGGGCGTCCTGTGGGGCAGCCGTGCCATCGGCGGCGTGATCAACTTCATCACCGCGCGCCCGACCGAACAGTGGACTGCGCGTGCGCAAGCCGAATACGGCTGGCGCGACCGTCGACAGGTTGGGGCTTCGGCTGCCGGCTTGCTCGGTCCGGTCGGCCTGACGCTGGGCGGCAACTGGCTCGAGGGCGACGGCTATTCGGCCTACAACGAGCGCCGCGGCGCGACCGAGAAGGACGGCTTCGAAAGCAAGAGCGCCAATGCCCGTGCCGAAATCGAGCTGGCCGAGGGGCTGAGCGTCGACGCCGGCGGCTATTACACCAAGGCCGATTACGGTTATGACGATACCGGCGCCGATGCGCTCAATTTCGGGCACAAGCGCGATACGCTGGGTTACGCCAACCTGCGTTATGCCGGGCTCGACGGTCGCCTGACCGCGCGCCTGGGCTATGGGCTCACCGACACCCGCCGCATCTCCGATCACGAGATCTACGGTCCTTATACCACCAACGGCCGGAACGAGCGGGTCGAGGGACAGGTGACCTTCGCGCCGGTGGACCTCGTCAGCGTCCTGCTCGGCGCGGAGACAGAGACATCGAAGTTCTCCGATAACTTCGGTTCGAAGGACCGCACCTCGATCGACAGCTACTTCGGCATGCTGACGCTGCACCCGGTTTCGGGTCTGACGCTCAACGGCGGCCTGCGCTACGACGACCAGGCCGATTTCGGCCACCGCACCACTTTTGCGGCCAACGGCGCCTGGGCACTGGGCGAGGGCGAGGACGCGCCGGTGATCCGCGCCAGCTACGGCGAGGGCTTCAAGGCGCCATCGCTCTACCAGCTCTACACCAACGGCACTTTCAACCCGCTTGAGCCCGAGACCTCGAAGGCCTGGGACGCCGGGGTGGAACAGCCGTTCGCCGAGGGCAAGGGCCGCTTCACCCTGACCTGGTTCGACCGCAAGACGCGCAACCAGATCGATTACGACTTCGCGAACTGGAACTACTACAACGTGGGCCGCACGCGCGCGAAGGGCATCGAACTGGGCATGGTGGTGACCGACTGGGAGGGCTTCGATCTGAACCTGTCCTACACTTACCTCGATGCGAAGAACGAGCTGACCGGCGCGCGCCTTGCCCGCCGTCCGCAGAACAACTTCTACGCCAGCCTCGACAAGACCTGGGGCCTGGGGCTGCGTCTTGGTGCCGACCTGCGCGTGGGTGGCAACCGCTGGGACGATCACGCGAACACGCAGTTCGTCGAGGGGCACGTCGTCGTCGGCCTGCGCACGTCCTATCCGGTCACGCCCAACGTCGAGGTCTATGGACGCATCGAGAACCTGTTCGACGAGCACTACGAAGTGGTGCGCAGCTACGGCACGGCCGGCCGTTCGGCCTATGCCGGGGTTCGGGTGAAGATGTGACCTTGCCGCTTCCCCCGCAGTCCCGGTGGACCCGAGGGAAGCGTCTGGCGCGGGGTCTTGTCCGCGCCGGGGTCCTTGCGCTGGCATGGGCCGGCATATCCGGCTGCGGGGGCGGCTATACCGAGGCCGCCCCCGCAGCCGGGCCGGGCGATCCGGCCCATCCGACCATCGTCTCGCTCAATCCCTGTACCGATGCGATCCTTGCCGAAGTGACCGGGCCGGGGCAGCTGCTGGCGATCTCAGGATACAGCCACGATGCCCAGTCCACTTCGATGGACCTCGACAGGGCGCGCCGTTACCGCGCGGTTTCGGGCACGGTGGAGGAAGTCGCGGCGATCGGCCCGAAGGTCGTCGTCGCCAGCAGCTTCCTGCCGCCCGCGACGGCCAGCGCGCTCGCGGACCTGGGCTTCAGGGTGGTGAAGATCCCGATCGCGCCGGACCTCGATGCCGCGCGCGACCAGATCCGCGAGCTGGCGGGCCTTGCCGGCCATCCCGAACTGGGCCGTCGCCTGATCGGCCGCATCGACGGGGCGCTGGCCCGCGCCGCGCCGCCGCGGGGCGCGGCTGCGGTCCCGGCGCTGGTCTGGGAATCGGCAGGGCTCGTCGCGGGGGACGACACCCTGATCGTTGACATGATGGAGCACACCGGCTTTACGAATGCGGCCAGTGCACGAGGGCTTTCGCAGGCCGATTTCCTGCCCCTCGAAGAAGTGCTGGCCGATCCGCCGCGCGTCGTCTTCGCAGTTGGCAATCCGCTGGCCGAAGAGGACCGCATGCTCCACCACCCCGCTCTCGCGAGCCTGAGCCGCATGAAGCGTTTTCCGCTCGATCGTTCGATCCTCTGGTGCGGTGGCCCCACGATCCCGCGCGCGATTGACGCGCTCGCACGGGCACGGCGCGAACTGGACCGGCAGGACGTGGCGGCGCGGACGGCACGGGTGCGATGAACCCGCGCCTCGTTCTCCTGCTTCTGGCCGGCCTGCTTGTGGCCGTGCCGCTTTCGCTGCTGGCCGGACGCGTGTGGATCGATCCCTTTTCGCCTGCAGCGCACAATGCCTCGATCATCCTGATGCAGCTGCGCCTGCCGCGCGCGGTTCTGGCGCTGGCGGTGGGAGCGGGGCTGGGTGCCGCCGGGGCCGCGATGCAGGGCTTCCTGCGCAATCCGCTGGCCGATCCCGGGCTGTTCGGCATTGCACCGGGCGCGGCGCTGGGCGCGGTGCTCAGTTTCTGGACCGGCTATGCCGCCTCGCCGTGGCTGCTGCCGGTCTTCGCGCTGGCCGGGGCCTGCGGGGCGATGACGCTGCTGGCGCTGATTGCCGGTCGCAGCGGCGGCGTGGCACTGTTCACGCTGGCGGGCCTGATGGTCTCCAGCCTTGCCGGCGCGCTGATGAGCCTGGCGATCAGTCTGAGCCCGTCGCCCTTCGCGATGACCGAGATCGTCACCTGGACGATGGGTTCGCTGGCCGACCGCTCCTGGCGCGAAGTCTGGATCGCCCTGCCGCTCACCGCCGCCGGGATCGGCGTGCTCATGGCCGCGGGGCGCAGTCTCAATGCCCTGACGCTGGGCGAAGCCGCCGCGCGGTCGCTGGGGGTCGAACCGTTCCGGCTGCAGGCGCTGATGATCGCCGGCATCGGCCTGACGGTCGGCTCGGGCGTCGCCGTGGCCGGGATCATCGGTTTCGTCGGCCTGATGGTGCCGCACCTGGTCCGCCCGTTCACCGACCATCGCCCGTCATCGCTGATCGTCCCGAGCGCGCTGGCTGGCGCGCTGCTGCTGCTCATTTCCGATTGCCTGTGCCGCATCCTCCCGCTGGCCGGGGGCGAGCTGCGCCTCGGCATCGCGCTCAGCCTGCTGGGGACGCCGTTCTTCCTGCACCTCCTGCTCAAGATGCGCCGGGAACTGGCATGAGCCTCGGCGTCAGCAACCTCGTCGTGAAGGGACGGCTCGACGGCGTTTCGTTGCAGTGCCGTCGCGGGCTGGTCACCGCGATCTGCGGCCCCAACGGGGCGGGCAAGTCGACGCTGCTCTCGTGCATGGCCGGACTGCTGCGGCCCGACATGGGCGATGTCCTGCTGGGCGAACGGCCCTTGTCCCGCTGTTCGACGGCCCAGCGCGCGCAGTGGATCGGCTATCTGCCGCAGTCGCCAGAAGTGGCCTGGGATGTTTCGGTCGAAGTGCTGGTGTCGATCGGCCGCCTGCCGTGGAAGGACGCCCCGGCGAAGGAAGCGCAGGACGCCATCGACGAGGCGATTGCCGCGATGGACCTGGAAGCGCTTCGCCATCGCCCGGTCTCGCGCCTGTCGGGCGGAGAGCGGGCAAGGGCGCTGATGGCGCGCGTGCTGGCGACCCGGCCCGGCTGGGTGCTGGCCGACGAGCCCTTCGCCAATCTCGACCTTGCCCATGCCGCCGCGCTGATGCGCCGCTTTCGTCAGCAGACCAAGGCCGGGCGCGGCGTCGTGCTCGTGCTGCACGACCTGGCGACGGCGATGAACCACGCCGACCAGGTGCTGGTGATCAAGAACGGCAAGGTCGAGGCCGAGGGGCCGCCGGAAATCGCGCTGGCCCGCGATGTGATCCACCGCGTGTGGAACTGCCCGGCGCGCTGGCTGGGCGATCCGGGCGAGCGTGCCCTGTCGCTGGGGCAGCCTTCGCCGTTCACGCTGGATTCGCGCTAGGCCGGGGACAGCGCCGGTTCCTCGACAGGTTCCGGACAGGCGGGCATCGCGGCCCGCAACTCCTCCCCGTCGCGAAGGACAGGGAGGAGATCGCAGCGAGCCTTACCGGCCCTTCGAAACCAGCCCGCGGGCTTCGAGCATCGGTTCCACTTCCGGATCGTGTCCGGTAAAGTCGCGGTACATTACCGCGTAGTCCTTGCTGTGGCCCTGACCCAGGAAGCTGGCGCGGATGTGGTCGCCATTGGCGCGGGTCATGCCGCCGTGCTTTTCCACCCAGTCCCAGCCGTCATGCGCGAGCATTTCGGTCCAGATGTAGGCGTAGTAGCCCGCCGAATAACCGTTGCTCCAGATGTGCCGGAAGTAGGGCGTGCGGTAGCGCGGCGGGATGAGGTCGGTGCGCAGGCCCATCTCGGCGAGGGCCTTGCCCTCGAAAGCTATCGGCGGCTGGCTGGCCTGCTCGGGAGTGAGGCGGTGCCAGTCCATGTCGAGCATCGCCGCCTCCAGCGTTTCGCCAAGGCCGAGGCCCTGATTGAACCTTGAGGCCGCCTCGATCTTCCCGATCAGCTCGGGCGGGATCGCCGCGCCGGTCCGGTAGTGCTTCGCGTAGTGGTTGAGCACTTCGGGAACCGTGGCGAAATTTTCGTTGAACTGGCTGGGGAACTCCACGAAGTCGCGCGCGGTATTGCTGCCCGCAAGCGAGGGGTACTTCTGGCTGGCGAACATGCCGTGCAGGGCATGGCCGAATTCGTGGAACATCGTCGTCACGTTGTCCCAGGTGGCGAGCGCCGGCTGGCCCTCGGCCGGGGGCACGATGTTGAGCGTGTTGAAGATCACCGGCTTGTCGCCCGTCAGGTACGACTGCTCGACGAAGTTGCCCATCCACGCGCCGCCCTGCTTGTTGGGCCGGGCGAAGGGATCGAAGTAGAACAGGGCCAGCTCGCTGCCGTCCTTGTCGTAGACTTCGTACGTGCGCATCGTCGGATGATAGACCGGAAGGTCGGTGCGGCGCTTGAAGGTGATGCCGTAAGTCTTGGTGGCGGCATGGAACACGCCGTCTTCCAGCACCCGCCAGACCTCGAAGTACGGCTTGATCTGCGCATCGTCGAGATCGTACTTCGCACGGCGCACCTGCTCGGCGTAATAGCCCCAGTCCCACGGTTGCAGGGCGATGTCGTCACCATGCGCCTTCGCAAAGTCCTGCAGTTCCTTCGCTTCGCGGGTCTGCGCGGCGGACAGGGCGGGCACGAAGCTCTGCATGAAGCTCATCGCCTTGGCCGGGCTGGTCACCATGCGGTCGTACATCTGCCAGCTGGCGAAGTCGGGCTTGCCGAGCAGCGCTGCCTTCTTCGCGCGCAGGGTGGCGAGTTCGGAGACGATGCCGGTGGTATCGTACTCGCCGCCGCTGGAGGTGCGGTTCACGCTCGCCTCGAACAGCGTCTTGCGGCTGGCGCGGTTCTTGAGCTGCGACAGTGCCGGGTGCTGGGTGAAGTTGAGCAGGGCGATGGCGTACTTGCCCTTCAGGCCCTTGTCCTCGGCATGTTTTGCAGCCGCGGCGATCGCGGCTTCGGGCATGCCGTCAAGCTGCGCGGCGCTGTCGAATACGGGGTCGGCGGCGGCGGTGCCTGCGGTCAGCTTCTGCGAAAACTCGGTCTCCAGCGAGGCGAGGCGCAGATTCATCTGCTTGAGCTGCGCCTTTTGCGCAGGGGCCAGCAGCGCGCCTTCGTGGACGAAGTCGGCATAAGTCGTTGCCAGCAGCATCGCGTCCTCGCCGGTCAGCGCCTTGCCTTGCGCGCTGTCATGCACCGACTTGACCCGGGCGAAGAGCTTTTCGTTGAGGTACATGTCATCATCGAGCGCGGCGAGCTTGGGCGACATCGCGGTATCGACTGCGTCGAGCGTGTCGTTGGTATTGGCCGAAACGAGCTGGTCGAACACGTTGCGCACGCGGGTCAGCAGGCTGCCTGCCTTTTCCAGCGCGACGATGGTGTTGTCGAAATCGGGCGCGGCCGGGTTGTCGGCGATGGCCGCGATCTCGGCGCGCTTCGCCGCGATCCCGGCCTCGATGGCGGGATGGTAGTCGCTGTCCCCGATCGATGCGAAGTCGGGGGCGTGGAAGGGCAGGGTGGACGGCTTGGCGAAAGGCCCGGCATAGGTCGTTGCCGCATCGCCGGCCGCGGCCTTCGGGGCGTCAGTTGCGGCGGACACGGTCGTGCAGCCACTCATCAGCATCGCCCCGAGAACGACCGGGGCGGTGGCTGTCATCAGCCGGATTTTCATGGAACAACTCTCCTGGGTGCCGGCATCCCCGGACCGGGGGGAACGCGCGGCAAACAGAGGCGGCGCGGGGGGATGCCGTTTCGGTCATGGCCGCGGTTTGAACCGCAGAAACCATGGCTTTGCAAGCCCTTGAGAGCCGTTCGTGCAAGGGTTGCGCAAGTCGGGTGGGCGGTGTTTCAAAGACTGTGCGCCCCCTGCGCCAGACGCACATTTGTTGCGTCGGCGGAAACTGCGAAGGGGGCGGTCGGTCCGGGCGTCAATTCTTCTTGAAGTGCCCGCCGGACCAGACTTTCATTTCTTCGCCGCCTTCGTTGTCGCGCACATGGTCGTCGCGCTCGCGATCGAAAATCAGCGAGCCGGTCCTGCGCGGGTCGCTCTTGCGGCGATACGGGATCTCCGGTCCGATCTTGGTTGCGTCCATTTCGTTTTCTCCTCTCGCATTGAGGAGAACGCGCGCAGGGTGCGATTGGTTCCCGTCAGGCGGGCGCGGCCCTGGTCGGCAGGCGTGATTCCACTGCGGCTTCAGCCAGCGTCTGCTTGTCCAGTTCGGCAAGGAAGGCATGGACCGCCCGGTCGAGCGGCGAGATCAGGCCGCAGTGGCGCTGCATGACGCACGATCCGCAGTCGGCAGGCTGCAGGTTCGGTTCGGTGAGCCGCACGACATCGCCGAGGCGGATGTCTTCGGCCGGCTTGCCAAGGCGAAAGCCGCCGCTGCGTCCGCGCACGGTCTCCAGAAGGCCCGCATTGCCCAGCGCATTGACCACTTTCATCGCATGATTGCGCGAGATCGCGTGGGCATAGGCCACATCCGCGATCGAAAGCAGGGCCTTGGGATCCTGGGCCTGCGTCAGCGCGGCGTGGAGCAGGATGCGCAAGGCGTAGTCGGTGTGCGCGGTCAGGCGCAAGGCGGGTCTCCGATAAAATGATGCTTTCTATTTACATCTTTTGGCGGCGCTGTATAGATGCATCCAGTTTGCATCTTTTAGGGGATTCGTCATGGCAGCACCGCTTTCCGAACAGACTATCGCCATCGTCAAGGCCACCGCACCCGTGCTCCAGCAGCATGGCGTGGCGATTACCACCCGCATGTACGAACGCCTGTTCGTGAACGAGGAAGTGAAGGCCATGTTCGACCAGGCCGCGCAGGTCTCGGGCGAGCAGCCGCGCCGCCTCGCCGCCGCGATCCTGGCCTATGCGCAGAACGTGGACAAGCTGCAGAACCTCACCGCGCCGGTGCAGCGCATGGTCCAGCGCCATGTCGAAACCGGGGTGAAGGCCGAGCACTACCCCTACGTCGCCGATGCGCTGCTCCCGGCGATCCGCGACGTGCTGGGCGATGCCGCCAGCGACGAAGTGCTGGCCGCCTGGGGCGAGGCTTACTGGTTTCTCGCCGACATCCTGATCGGCAAGGAAGCCGAAGCCTACGCCGAGCTCGAAGCCGCCGAATAAGTCCGGCGCTTCAGCGCGAGCCGACCCCGCGGGCGAACTGGGCCTGCAGGTCGGCAAGCGTGCGCTCCGGGATCGGCGGCAGCTTGCGCGCGGCCTTGCCTTCGCGCAGGGCCGCGCGGTAGCGTTCGTTCGGCTCGACCACCCGCACCCGCACAGCCGCCTTGCCCTTGGCGCGCACGCCGAGCAGCTCGGCCGCTCCGCGCGAAAGGTCGATGATCCGCGCGCTCTCGCCAAAGGGACCGCGATCGTTCACCCGCACGAGAATGCGCTGCCCGGTATCGAGTGAGGTCACCTCGACATAGCTGGGCAGCGGCAGCGTCTTGTGCGCGCCGGTGACCCAGTCGGGCCGGAAACGCTCGCCGTTGGCGGTCTGGTTGCCGGACTCGTTGCCGTACCACGTCGCATAGCCGAGCATGTCGTAGCGCGGATCCGCGGCGGGCGTATAAGTCACGCCGCGGACCTTGTAGGGCGGGCCGATGCGCACCGGCGTGTCGCTGACGGGGCGGAACTTCACCCCGCCACCGCAGGCCGAGAGTGCAAGGACCAGCAGCGTGCCGATCGGGAGCCGCAGGCGCATGGCTACTGCCGCACGCCTTCGCTCTTTTCACGGATCGCCCTGAACTCGGAGCCGGGCTTCCACTGCGGCCACTTGCCCGAGTTCGCCAGTTCCTCGCCGATGGTGCCGATCAGGTCGATGTCCTGCACCGCCCCGTCGAGGTTCCAGTCGCTCGACCACGCATCGCAGGCCTGGTGATAGCAGTTGCCGGTATAGGCATCGATCCACGCCTGACCCGCAGCGGTGCCGCCCTGCTTGAGGTCGGCCGCCCCGGCAATACCCATCAGCAGCATCACCGGCACCCCGCGCTTGGCGAAGGAGAAGTGGTCGGCGCGGTAGAACAGGCCGCGCTCGGGCAGGCTTTCCTGCGTCACCGTGCGCCCCTGCGTTGCCGCGATGCGCGCCATGTCGTCTTCCAGCGTGTCCTGGCCCTTGCCCACCAGCACGACATCGTTCGCCGCGCCCGCCGTCTGCAGGATGTCGATGGCAAGGTTCGCGACCGTCTTTTCCATCGGATAGACCGGGTTTGCGGCATAGAACTCCGAACCGAGCAGCCCGCGCTCCTCCGCCGTCCACGCCGCGAAGACGACGCTGCGCTGCGGCGCGGGCGCGGCCTTCATGGCGCGGGCGATCTCGAACATCGCGGCGATGCCCAGTGCATCGTCGTTCGCCCCGGCGCGGTAGATGCGCCCCTGCGCGTCGGGTTCGCCCTTGCCGTAGGCGTCCCAGTGCGCGCCGAACATCACCACCTCGTCGGCGCGGGTCGTGCCCGGGATGCGCGCGAGGACGTTATGGCTGGCGATCTGCTCGTGAGTTACCGGCACGTCGGCAGCGAAAGTCACGCCTTTCAGCGGCACCGGACGGAAATCGGGCCGCCGCGCCGCCGCCGCTAGTCTGGCAAGGTCCAGCC
>NZ_CCBH010000163.1:0-10990 GCF_001368935.1 Novosphingobium sp. KN65.2 | reverse complement strand
CCTTTGTCTCGTGCCACGTTAGCCAGGATGGATTCAGTCGGCCGGAACCAGCCCGCTGTCGATAGCCGTACGCACCCCTGCGGGCCATTCGGTGGGGCGGTGGTTGGTAAGATCCATGCAGACCAGAACGACCTGCGCGCGTAACCGGACACGTCCTTCGCCCGCAAAAACCACGCGAATGGTGCAACTTGTGCGGCCAAGGTTAATCGGGTCGATGGTAATATCAAGATGGTCGCCCAAACGGCTTGGAGAAATGAATTCGGTCTCCAGCTTGACCGTCGGCACGCCGATCTGATGGCCCAGGTGCATGGTCGCGAAGTCCATTCCCAGGTCCTGCGCGAACCAGTCCTCGACTGCACCGTTCAGCATTTCGAAATAGCGGGGATAGAAGACGATTCCCGCCGGGTCGACGTCTGCGAAGCGCACTTGCGCGGTGGTGGTAAAGGGCATCGGGTGCGGTCCTAGCGAATGGATGACTTGAGCTGGGTCAGCAGAGCGAGCAGTTGTTGCTGATTCTCTTCGGAAAAATCTGCGAGTGCTTCGCGGACCCATCCGTGATGTGCCTCTGCCAGAACGCGAAACTGGTCGCAGCCTTTTGGTGTCAGCGAGACGATCGCGGAACGCCTGTCCTCGGGGTCCGGTTGCGAATTGACCAGACCCTGATCGAGCAACTGGCGAACGATGGCCGTGACGTTGCCATTGGAGACCAGAAGGGCACGGGACAACTCGCCCATCCGCATGCCTTCCCGGGCGCGATCGAGCGTCGCCATGATGTCGAACCGGGGCAGCGTGGTTCCGAACTGGTCTTCAAAATTCCGACGAAGTCGCTTCTCGATCATCTTGGCACAATCAAGCAAGCGGATCCAAACGCGCAGATCCAGTGTGCTTTCAGGTCTGGTCTTATCCTTTTCCATAGGCGCCATGGCTCCTTATTCTCATAAGGCGCTCATAGTGAATGGTGCCGGGATGTCCATTCCTGCAAGCATAAAGTATTTTGCGTCCTTCCGGGGCGGTCTGGAAGGTTGCCAAACTTCAGGCCCGCGCGCCTTCCGCCTGCTGTCTCGCCGTGCGGAGCGCAAGGACATGGCCTGGCTTGTAAGGACCGGGCACGGGATGTTCCTCATAGCCAGCCGAAGTCGCTGCCCGCAGCGTCCACACAGGATCGAACAAGTGGGTACGACCGAGTGCGACAAGATCGGCCCGCCCTGCGGTGAGGATCGAGTTGACCTGGTCCGCATCGACAATGTTGCCGACAGCAATAGTCGGGATTCCCGCCTCGTTGCGGATCTGGTCGGCAAAGGGCGTCTGGAACATGCGACCGAAGACCGGGCGCGCTTCCGGCGCCGTTTCGCCGGCAGAGACGTCGACGATATCGACACCCGCGCTGCGCAGAAGCGTGGCAATTTCCACTGCTTCCGTTGGCGTTATGCCGGCTGCTCCGACCCAGTCATTGGCCGAGATGCGCACGGCCAGCGGCTTTTCCTGTGGCCAGATGGCGCGCACCGCTTCGATTACCCGCAGCGGGAAGCGCATGCGATTCTCAAAGCTGCCGCCAAACTCGTCACTGCGTTTGTTCATGACTGGCGTAATGAAACTGGACAGCAGATTGCCGTGGCCAGCCTGGATCTCCAGCATGTCGAAGCCAGCCTCGTCCGCACGTACGGTGGCGTCGACGAATTGCCGCATGATCTCGTCCATGCCTCCCGCATCCAGCGCCTTTGGCACCAGGCCACCCTGTCGCCAGGGGTCTGCGCTGGCTGACACGATCGACCAGGGTTCGTCCATGGCTTGGTCGTACCCCTCGTTCTCGACAGGAACCTTGCAGGCTGCACGTGCGCCGGCATGACCGATCTGTGCGCAAGTCTTGCCTGCCGAATGCTGGTGCGCGAAGGAATTGATCGCGGCCCAGCGTTCAACGTGAGCGTCGTCCCACAGGCCAGGGCAAGCTGGGGTCGTGCGCCCTTGCGGACTGACCGCCAGCATTTCCGTAATTACAAGACCTGCGCCGCCCAGTGCTCGAGAGCCGTAATGGATCGAGTGGAAGTCGTTCGCGAAGCCGCCTTCATCAGCCGAATATGTGAGCATGGCGGGTACCACCACACGGTTTGGCACCGTCATGCCCCTGAGCGTAAACGGCGTGAACATGGGCTGGACCGGGACATTGCGGTTCTGGTTGCCCGACCAGAACCAACGCTCCAGTCCTTCGAGCCAATCGCGATCGCGCAGACGCAGGTTTTCGTGGCTGACGCGCTGCGATCGGGTCATCAGCGAATAGGCGAACTGCGGAAGGTCAAAACCGAGGTAGCGATCCAAAGTCTCGAACCATTCGGTGGAGTTGCGGGCCGAGTTCTGGATTTTGAGGACCTCGACATGGCGCTCCTGCTGATACTCGGCGAGCGCAACGGCCAGTTCCTCGCGTGCGGCGGTGCCTCCTTGTTTGATCTTGGGCCGGTCGAGAACCTGCGCCAGCTTGATGGCGTCTTCCAGGGCCAGTTTGGTACCCGATCCGATCGAGAAATGAGCGGTATGTGCCGCATCGCCCAACAGGACGACATTGTCGAAGGACCACTGGCGGCAAAGCACCCGCCGGAAGTTGATCCAGGCTGCCGATCCGCGCAAGTGCGTGGCGTTGGAAATGAGAGGATGGCCATCGAGGTGGCGGGCGAAGATCTTTTCGCACAGGGCGATGGACTCAGCCTGTTCCATCCGATCGAAGCCGAGCCCCTTCCACGTTTCCGGAGAGCATTCGACGATAAAGGTCGAATGCGTTTCGTCGAAGCGATAGGCGTGCGCCCAGATCCAGCCCGCATGGGTTTTCTCGAATATGAAAGCGAAGGCTTCAAACAGTTTCGTGGTGCCCAGCCACGAGAACTTGTTGCGCCTTACTTGGATGTCGACGTCGAACTTGTCCTCATATGCGGTACGCACCATGGAGTTGATGCCGTCTGCCGCCACGATCAGGTCGAAATCCGCAAACTTCGAGAGGTCCGCGTCGAACTGGGTCTCGAAGTGCATCACGACGCCAAGTTCGTGCGCGCGCGCCTGCAGTATCTGGAGAAGGTGCTTGCGGCCGATGCCGATGAAACCGTGACCTGACGACGTGACCGTGTTTTCACCCACGGTGACATCGACGTCGTCCCAGTGCGCGAAGCTGTCGGCAATGGTCGCGGCACTGACGCCATCGTTGGCCTGCAGGTTGGTAAGTGTCTGGTCGGAAAATACTACGCCCCAGCCAAACGTGTCACCCGAACGATTGCGCTCAAAGACGTGGATGTCATGAGAAGGGTCACGCAGCTTCATCGAGATCGCGAAATAGATGCCGGCTGGTCCGCCGCCTAGACAGGCAATGCGCATAGTGTTCTCCTGATTTGCTTCAGGCTTAAACTATTATAGTTGCACATGCAAGTTGTATGAGCTGGAGCCCATCAGGAAATCTGTGCCTGAGCCTAGTCGAGGTTGTCGTAGAGCCGTCCGAGCAGGTCGAGCAACATGGAGAAGTCCCCGGCCGAGAAGCCGCGGATGATCTTTTCGTACAGTGGCGAGGTTACCTCGCGCGCAGCGGCCAATTTCTCGCGCCCGTCATCGGTCAGGGCAATCTCGGTCACGCGTCCGTCCGTTTCGCTGGGTGCCGTAACAATGAGGCCGGCCTTCGTCATGCGCTCAACGATGCGCATCATGGTGGACAGATTGATAACCGCCGACTTTGCCACCTGTCCGATCGCCAGGGGTTCATGTTCGCCCAGAATCATGATCACGCGCCAGGTGGGTATGTCCAGGCCGATGCCGCGCAGGTCCGACTCGATGACCACGTTGTATCGGCTTGCAGCCCGATTGAGCAGATAGAAGGGATAGGCGTCGAGGCGAAAGTCTTCTGAACCCGGGTTCCCGAAAGGCCGCAAATCCTCGCTCATCCTTAACTCCTGAGGCGGTAGACGCCTATTTTGACATTTTAGTTGCATATGCAACTTAATAGGATACTCTCGCATCTAATGGTCCAACAGGAGGTCCAAGTCCATGACAGACATACTTGCCACTTTTGCGCAGGCTCTTGCAGCCGGTGACATCACCGTTGTCGATCTGACCCAGACTTTAAGCGAAGACACGCCCTTGTTGGTCCTGCCCGATCCATTTGGCCAGACCGCCGCGTTCTCGCGCCAGGAGATATCGCGCTACGACGAGCGCGGCGTGGCATGGCACTGGAACAACTTCACGGTCGGCGAACATACGGGCACGCATTTCGATGCGCCGGTGCACTGGGTGACGGGCAAGGACCTGCCCGACAACACTGTCGACAAGGTGCCGCCAGACAAGCTGGTCGCGCCGGCAGTCGTGCTCGATTTCTCCGCGCAGTGTGCCGCGAACCCGGACTTCCTCCTCAAGGCGGAGCATATCAAGGAATGGGAAGCCGAGCACGGCGACATTCCGGCTGGCGCCTGGGTTCTGTTCCGTACCGACTGGTCGAAGCGGGACGTCGATGGCTATACCAATCGTCGTGACGACGGCGCGCATACGCCTGGCCCGGACGCAGATGCGATCCAGTATCTGCTCGAGCGCGACGTGCTTGGCCTTGGGGTCGAAACGATCGGTACAGACGCAGGTCAGGCGCACCTGCTCGATCCCATGTACCCGGCCCACACGCTGTTGCACGGTGCCGGCAAGTATGGTCTCCAGTGCCTCGAGAACCTCGACAAGTTGCCCGCTACCGGTGCGATCGTGATCGCTTCGCCGCTTAAGATTCGCGGTGGTTCGGGCAGCCCTCTTCGCGTCCTGGCGCTCGTTTCGGAGTAGGGTCAGATGGCGG
The DNA here is from genome assembly GCF_001368935.1 of Novosphingobium sp. KN65.2. Lineage (NCBI taxonomy): Bacteria > Pseudomonadati > Pseudomonadota > Alphaproteobacteria > Sphingomonadales > Sphingomonadaceae > Novosphingobium > Novosphingobium sp. KN65.2. The sequence continues at coordinate 6,189 of NZ_CCBH010000163.1, read as the reverse complement.
AACGTTCATTCAAGAAGGAAGTGACGAAGCTCACGGCCGGTGCAGGAGAGACCTTTACAGGTGAGGGCATCCTGGCCGTTACCAAGGGGCTCCTGCAATCGGGTGTTGCCTATGTGGGCGGGTACCAAGGCTCACCGATCAGCCATCTGATGGACGTTTTCGCCGACGCCAACGACTTGCTTGAGAGCTTGGGTGTGCATTTCGAAGCGAGCGCTTCGGAGGCGACGGCCGCTGCGATGCTGGCGGCTTCGGTGAACTACCCCTTGCGCGGCGCGGTTGCATGGAAGTCGGTCGTCGGCACCAACGTCGCGTCGGACGCGCTATCCAACGTCGCCTCGGGCGGCGTTACGGGCGGTGCGCTGGTGATCGTGGGCGAAGACTACGGCGAAGGTTCCTCGATCATGCAGGAGCGCACCCATGCTTTCGCAATGAAGTCGCAGATGTGGCTGATCGATCCGCGGCCAAATCTGCCGAGCATCGTCGAGTCGGTGGAACGGGGCTTTCGCCTGTCCGAAGCTTCGAACACACCGGTCATGCTTCAGCTGCGGGTTCGTTCTTGCCACATGACGGGTTCTTTCGTGGTCAAGGACAATGTGCGCCCACCGCTTACAGTGGGCGAGGCCGCGGCCGCGCCGACGCGAGACCTCGACCGTATCGTGCTTCCTCCTGCCAACTTCCTGCATGAAGTCGAGAAGATCGAGAAGCGTTGGCCGGCAGGCATCGCATATGTACGCGATAACAAGCTCAATGAATGGTTCGGCCCTGGGGAGACCGACGAAGGCATCGGGCTGATCGTTCAGGGCGGGCTTTACAACAACCTCAACCGGGCGATGGAGTTGCTCGGACTGGCAGATGCCTACGGGGTCAGCAAGCTGCCGATCTACTGCCTCAACGTGGTCTATCCGATCATCCCGGAGGAAGTCGCCGACTTCTGCAGGAACAAGCGCGCAGTCTTGATCCTTGAAGAGGGTCAGCCCGAGTTCATCGAGCATGAACTCAATACGCTGGTGCGCCGCGCGGGCCTCGATACCCGTGTTGTCGGCAAGGATGTGCTTCCGCGCTCTGGCGAATACACGGCCGACGTCATACGCAAGGGTCTGGCCAAGTTCCTTGCCAAGGAAGCGCCGGCGCTTGCGCCAGAACTGGAAGCCGCCAACCCCTTGCCGGCGCCGGTTGCGAAGGAGATCCCCCAGCGTCCGGCAGGCTTCTGCACCGGCTGCCCGGAGCGTCCGATCTTCACGGCCATGAAGCTGGTGGAACGCGAGTTGGGCCCCACGCACGTTTCGGCAGACATCGGCTGCCACCTGTTCTCGATCTTGCCGCCGTTCAACATCGGCAATACGACCATGGGCTACGGCCTCGGTGCGGCAGGTGCCTCGGCCTTCAAGCCGAAGGATGGCAAGGGTTCCAAGCGCTCGATCGCGATCATGGGGGACGGCGGGTTCTGGCACAATGGCCTGACCTCGGGCATCGGCAATGCGGTGTTCAACAAGGACGACACCGTCACCGTCATCATCGATAACGGCTATTCGGCAGCCACAGGCGGGCAGGATATTCTCTCGTCACGCGCGGATAACGCCAACCGGGTAACGAAGAACCCGATCTCGAAGGCTGTGCGCGGCGTGGGTGCGCGTTGGGTTCGAGAGACGCATCGGACGTATGACGTACCGGCAATGCGCGACATGTTGCGCGAGGCACTGACCACCCCGGAAAAGGGCCCCAAGGTCATTGTCGCCCAGTCGGAATGCATGCTGAATAAGCAACGCCGCGAAAAGAAGCAGAAAGCGGCGGATCTGCGTGCCGGCAACCGCGTGATCCGCGAACGTTTTGGCGTCGACAGCGATACCTGTACCGGCGATCACAGCTGCATCCGCCTTTCTGGCTGCCCCTCGTTGACGATCAAACCCAACCCGGACCCTTTGCGGCAGGACCCTGTAGCTCATGTGGAGAATTCGTGTGTGGGTTGCGGGCTTTGCGGAGAAGTCAGCCATGCGGCGGTACTGTGTCCGAGCTTCTACCGTGCACGCATCGTGGCCAATCCGGGGCGCTTCGAGCGTATCAAGGCGAAGATCAGCGGCGCGATCATCGGCCGCTGGCAGGCGAACGTTGAACGCGGTCGGGCTGCACGGGCTTTCTGAGGTTTCATGCCTTCCCGATCTTGCATTGGGGAAGGCACTGGCGAAGCCGCCGGCGACGAGGGAGCGGTTCCCAACCCGCTCCCTCCAGTCGCCCGGCCGCCGGGAAATGACAATGTGACGAGGGACAAACGCGATGACACTTAATGCCGCAGCAACGTCCGAGCGCCTGACTATCGCCATCCTCGCCCTTGGTGGACAGGGCGGCGGGGTTCTGGCTGATTGGATTCAGGAAGTCGCCCGCGCTGAAGGCTGGCTGGCACAGGGTACCTCGGTTCCCGGGGTCGCACAGCGTACCGGCTCGACAGTCTATTATGTCGAACTGGCGAAGCCGGACGGTTCGGGCCGCCTGCCGGTCATGGCGCAGATGCCGATGCCGGGTGACGTTGACGTGGTGGTCGCCTCTGAACTGATGGAAACCGGGCGCGCGCTGCTGCGCGGGTTCTCGACTGCGCAGCGCACCACACTGATCGGATCGACGCATCGCATCTATGCCATTGGCGAGAAGCAGGCGATGGGTGATGGGCGCGGCAACGGTGAGAAGATACTCGAGGCTGCGCATCAGCGCTCCAAGCGGTTCATCGGCTTCGACATGGAAGCAGCGACCGATCGTTCGGGGAGCGTGATCAGTGCGGTCATGTTCGGTGCGCTGGCGGGAAGCGGAGCGCTGCCGTTCCCTACCGAAACCTTCCACGCCGCGATCGAACACAGCGGTATCGCTGTGAAAAGCAATCTCAAGGGCTTTCAGGAAGGCTTCGATCTGGCCCAGCAGCCGGTCGCAATGCCTGATGAGACGGTCCATGCAGTGCCTGTGCCGACCACCGTGCAGGGCCGCGCCCTGGCTGACCGCATTACCGCATCCTTGCCTGAAGCGGCGCAAGCGAACGCCGTGCATGGGGTAGCGAAGTTGATGGACTATCAGGACGGTTCCTATGCTTCGCTATATCTCGATCGTCTGGAACGGATCAGTGCGCTGGACGCCGCACCGTTTGAGCTGACTGCGGAGGCCGCACGCCATCTTGCGCTCTGGATGAGCTATGAGGACCCGATCCGGGTCGCCGACCTGAAGACCCGTGGTAGCCGGCTTGACCGTGTGCGCGGCGAAGTGAAGGCACAGGACGATCAGTTGCTGTCCATCACGGAATTCATGCACCCACGCTTGCAGGAAGTCTGCGAAACGCTGCCTGCAGGCATTGGTCGGAGAATTCTTGGGAGCAAGGTGCTTTCTGGTTTCCTCGGGCGTTTCTTTACCGAAGGGCGCCATGTCGAAACGACAAGCCTGCGCTGGTTCCTCGCACTGCGTCTGGTGGCCGCGATGCGCACGTGGCGTCCGCGTTCATTACGCTATCACGAAGAGCAGGAGCGGATCGAGCGATGGCTCGGTTTGATCGGCAGCGAGGCACAAAGAGATTGCGCCGTCGCGTTGGAACTCGTGCGTTGTCAGCGTCTGATCAAGGGCTACGGCGAGACATTCGAGCGCGGTCTGCGCAATTATGAGCGCATCATCGCCGAGCACCGTCACCAGCCTCGCGACGCTGCGGAGATCCGCCGACTTCGCGATCTGGCACTGGCCGATGACAAGTCGTCCTCGCTGATGGAGGCGATTGGCTAGGAGAAGGCAAGCCTCCGGGCATTTCCGGGCCGGATCTGCGCGACTTCGGGAGGAAGTGCCACCTGTCGCGGGAGCAGACTGGCCGTATGGCAGATTTGCATCGCCTGCATGTTGCTGCGAGGGAGGCAGGCCTACATCTTCAGAGCAGTTGACCTCGAGCACGGGCTACTTACATCTCCCTGCGGCGGTTTGCCGCCGGAGAGGATCAAGAAGGCTTGAAGGAGGCAATTGAATGTCCCTCACCCGTGCGCAACATCCTTTTGAATTTACACCACGGCCTCAACCAGAACCTGAAGTGAAGCAGGCGATCCTGGCTTCCTGGGCGACCAGGTCATCCATGTGGAACGGATCCCCGAACAGGGGACAGGGGTCTGGTTCGAAGCCCAACGCATGAAATTTGGTGTCTGGGTCACGCCAGTCGCTCTTGCCTTGCGCAATGCCCGGTAAGGCGCCTTAGAGCTCAGGATAGATCGCTCGTCGCCTCAAACCCTGGAAGCATTTCGGGGAGTTTGACTGACTTGACATGCGCGTGGGCGTAACGGGAAGATGGCGAGCATGAGATCCCGCAATCGATCCGGAAACATCGGCGCATTTCTGGGGGCAAACGCCTGGTCGGTCGCCGTTCTGGTCATGCTGACGGCTTGTGGATCCGCAGAAGAAGCTCGACAGCCTGACGCTAAGCCGACCGGCTACACCATCCTTAAGGCCGATCTCTATGCGGCAAGCCCGGCGGACATTTGCCGAGCCAGGGATGCTGCATTTCTCAATGCCCTTGTCCAACGCGTAAGCGCGGCGCTTCCACCCGGCACTTCATCGTTCGACTTCGTCGAATTTCGTGCTGACGTTCCGGCCAATGGGAAGGCGGCGTCGGCGCTGCTGCGCTTTCGGACGAATGGGACCGATGGCGCTGCAGTCACGATGTATGCGGTCGCACCTTTCGATCCGCAGACCTGCGCGGTCGGCCCATTTTCGGGAGGTGTCGGTCAAGGTCCCGACGATCCGGGAGCCAGCGTAACGTTCAGGGAATAGGGCAGGTGAGCCGCCGAACGGGCTCCGGTGGATAGCATGGTGATACCCGGAGCGTGCCATGCCCGTCAGGCACGTCGGAAGCAGCCGGGTTCGTGATCGTCGACCATCCCTACGGCCTGCATGAAGGCATAGGCAATCGTCGGTCCGACGAACTTGAAGCCTTCGGCCTTGAGCGCCTTGGACAGCGCTGCGGAGGCCTGGGTGCTGGCGGGGATGTTCGTGCCGTCGTTGACCTGCGTCTCTCCGCCTACGAACGACCAGACGAATTGCGAGAAGTCGCGGCCTTCCTCGTTCATGCGCAGGTACGCTCTGGCATTGCCGATGGTGGCTTCGATCTTGGCGCGCGCGCGGATTATGCCTTCGTCCTGCATCAGGGCTTCGATCTTGTCCGTGTCGTAAACTGCGATCGTCGCGGGATCGAAACCGTCGAAGGCCCGGCGAAAGCCGTCGCGCCGGTGCAGGATCGTTCGCCAGGAGAGCCCGGCCTGAAAGCCCTCAAGGACAAGCATTTCCCAAAGGAGGCGAGGATCGCGGACCGGGATGCCCCATTCGGCATCGTGATACTCTGCCATTACGGGATCGCCTTGCGCCCAGGCGCAGCGGGAAACGGACGTCAAACCGTCACCTCTTCCCTGTCCATACGCTTCTGCTTCATGCAACGCTCCAATGTCTGCAATGGTCCATGCAGGCAGCCTAGGCGATTCCCCGCTCGGCGGATAGGAGCCTCGACCTGCCGCGGTCTTTGCCGCGCCTGCACCAGCCACAGGCCAGCCATCGCATGAAACTGGCAGTCGAACGCACGGGCGGTTGACGCCGTGCCCGGGCGCTCACACGCGCCGTCCGGTCAAGGCGGCGCGGATCGACAACGCGCAATAAGCTACCTGTAGGGTCCGGATTTCAGAATGCGATTACCGCGCTTATTCAATTTTGCTTCTCACGACATGGCGATCGATCTTGGGACGGTGAACACGCTTGTGTACGTTCGCGATCGGGGCATCGTTCTGAACGAACCCTCGGTTGTCGCGCTAGAGACGCTGGGCGGCATCCCGCGGGTACGGGCAATCGGCAGCGATGCCAAACTGATGATGGGCAAGACGCCTGACAATGTGTCGACCATCCGGCCCCTTCGCGGGGGTGTGATCGCCGACATCGACGTGGCCGAACTGATGATCAAGTATTTCATCGACAAGGCGCACGACGGGCCAAGCCGTCTGCCGCGCCGGCCCGAAATCGCGATCTGCGTGCCTTCCGGGTCGACGCCGGTGGAGCGTCGGGCCATTCAACATGCGGCAAGCCAGGCGGGCGCTTCCAAGGTCTGGTTCATCGAGGAATCGATGGCGGCCGCAATTGGCGCAGGCATGCCCGTGACCGAACCGGTCGGCGCGATGGTCGTCGATATCGGCGGGGGGGGGG
>NZ_CCBH010000162.1:0-1216 GCF_001368935.1 Novosphingobium sp. KN65.2 | reverse complement strand
TGTCCGTCGTCGAGACATTTGGCACAGATCGGGGCGTGGATTAGCGGAGAGCGAGCCTCGTCTGGGGGTTGATGTTAGGCGGCGAGCTTGCGGTGAAGCAAGCGGCGATATTCGATGGTTTTTTGCTTGATGGTTTCGCGACGCTTGATGATAGCGGGAGCCCTGCCGAAGTAGGCGTCAGCGGGCGTCACGTTGTTCAGGCTCTCGTGGTAGCGCTGGTGATTGTAGTGCTCCACGAACGCTTCGATCTGGGCTTCGAGGTCGCCGGGCAGGAAGTAATGTTCCAACAGGATGCGATTCTTCAAGGTCTGGTGCCAGCGCTCGATCTTGCCCTGCGTTTGCGGATGCAACGGGGCGCCACGGACGTGACTCATCTGCTGGGCCTCGATGTACTCGGCGAGTTCGCCCGCGATGTAACTGGGGCCGTTGTCGGATAGTAGCCGGGGCTTGTGCAGGACCGTGGCGCTGTCGCAGCCCGATGCCTTGAGGGCCAAGTCCAGCGTGTCAGTGACGTCCTCGGCGCGCATGTTGGTGCACAGTTTCCAGGCAATGATGTAGCGCGAGTAGTCGTCGAGCACGGTCGACAGGTACATCCAGCCCCACCCGATGATCTTGAAGTAGGTGAAGTCGGTTTGCCACATCTCATTCGGCCGGGTGGTCTTCGTGTGGAACTGGTCAGCGGCCTTGATCACGGTATAGGCTGGACTGGTGATCAGGTCATGGGCCTTCAACAGGCGGTAAACCGTGGCTTCCGACACGAAATAGCGCTTCTCGTCGGTGAAGCGCACCGCCAGTTCGCGAGGGGAAAGCTCGGTCGCCTCGAGCGCCATCTCGACGATCTGCGCGCGGATATCCTCGGTGATGCGGTTCCACACCCGGCTCGGCGCCGAGGGGCGATCCTCCAGGGCTTCAGGACCGCCCTCAAGGAAGCGGTCATACCAGCGGTAGAACGTCCGGCGAGGAATACCCAGCTTGTCCAGAGTGTGCTTGGCCGGCAGGTGCGACTGCTCGACGATCCTGATAATCTCCAGCTTTTCTGCGGCGGGGTACCTCATTCGTCGTCGCCCCCATCCGCGATCATGCTTTTTTTGAGCAGGCGGTTTTCCAACGTCAGGTCAGCAACGCATTCCTTCAGGGCACGGGCTTCACGGCGCAGATCCTGCACCTCGCCCGTGGTCGCAGAACGGGCGGTATCGCCCGCGAGCCGGCGTTTGCC